>CBDTTW010000027.1:0-23267 GCA_965363675.1 uncultured Rhodothermaceae bacterium | reverse complement strand
CCGCCGTTGGGGCGGAGGCCGCTTGCGGCGGCGCAGCGCTGGGCGCCGTTGTGGCGGGGGCGGCGGCAGGCGCTGCGGCCCACGGCAACTCCGGAGCCTGCTCGCGCGCGGCCGTCTCCAGGATACGTACGAGCGCCCCGGTGCGCGCGTCCACGAACACGAGCCACTCGGCCGGGGCGGCCTCGGGCCACATCGGCAGCGCCCACGCCAGGCGCGCCGGGGCCTCGGGGTACACCACGAGCCGGGCGGCCCCCACCTCGGCCCCGCCCTCGGCGACAAGGCCGCGCGCCACGGCGGCGGCGGCCACGGCGTCCACGAGCGGGCGCAGCGGCGCTTCCGAGGCGGCCGCTTCGGGGCGGTAGCCGCTTACGGCCATCGTGGGCCGCCCCTGCCGGTCAACGCTCACCTTGACGTAGCTGCCCCAGACGGGCACGCCGCCCAGCGTCTGTTCGTAGGTGAAATGAAAGCCCGCAGGCGTCTGCTGCGCGTCGCGGAGACGCAGCGTTTCAAGGTCGGCATCCCAGCCGAAGGCGGCGGCGGCCCGGCGCAGGTAAGCCGTCGCGGCGGCTTGCGGCCGGCCGGGGTACGCCTGCGCGGCAATGCGGTAGGCGGCGCGCTGCACCCCCGTGCGCGCGTCGCGGCGCCCGTCGGGGGCGGCGACCGTCGGGGCGCCGAGCGCCGGGTCGGTCGCGGCGAGCACAGCGCGCGCCGAGGGCGTCAGCAGGCGCGCGGCGGCGCTCTCCTGCTGGGCGCGGGCGGGGGCCGCCCCGGCCAGGCCGAGCAGCGCGGCGACGGCGGCGCACGCCAGGCGCGCGGCGCGAGACGAAACGGGAAAAGGCATAGAAGGAAAAACAGCCGGTGGAGAGAAGCGCGTTACGGCGAAAACGAAGGCAAAAATTGCGCCGTGATGCAGGCGTTACGGCCCTGTAAGTTAAGACCCTCCCGCTATGAAAAAGGGGCGCCCCGCGAAAGGGCGCCCCTTTTCGACCGGCGCGGCGCAGGGCGCGGCGCCGCAGACTCTACGCCAGGTCGGCCGCCGAGCGGCTGGCTTCCTTGAGCGCATCGACGTGGTCGAGCGCTTCCCACACGAAGCCGTCGCGCCCGAAATGGCCGTACGACGCCGTAGCGCGGTACTGCGGGCGTTTCAGTTGGAAACGCTCGATGATGCGCGCCGGGCGGAGGTCGAACACGTCGTTGACGATCTGCACGAGCTGGGCGTCCGAGACGGCGCCTGTGCCGAAGGAGTTGACGTAGACCGAGACGGGCCGCGCCAGACCGATGGCGTAGGCGATCTGCACCTCGACCGTGTCGGCAAGGCCCGCCGCCACGAGGTTCTTGGCGACGTGGCGCGCCGCGTAGGCCGCCGAGCGGTCCACCTTCGAGGGGTCCTTGCCGCTGAAGGCGCCGCCGCCGTGCGCGCCGCGCCCGCCGTAGGTGTCCACGATGAGCTTGCGCCCGGTCAGCCCGGTGTCGCCGTGCGGGCCGCCGATGACGAAGCGCCCCGTCGGGTTGACGTGCAGCACCAGGTCGTCGTCGAGCAGCTCGGCCGGCAGCACGCGCGGCAGCAGGATCGTGCGCACGTCGCGGGCGATCTGCTCCAGCGACACGTGCTCGTCGTGCTGCGTCGAGATGACGACCGTATGGATGCGGCGCGGGGTGCGCTGGTCGTCTTCGTACTCGATGGTCACCTGGCTCTTGGCGTCCGGGCGCAGGTACGGCATCAGGTCCGTCGTCTTGCGGATGGCGGCCAGTTCCTGCATCAGCTTGTGGGCCAGCATCACCGGCATCGGCATCAGTTCGGGCGTCTCGCGCGTGGCGAAGCCGAACATCATGCCCTGGTCGCCGGCGCCCTGCTCGTGCTGCTCCGTCTCATCGACGCCCTGCTTAATGTCCGGGCTTTGCTCGTGGATGCTCGTAAGCACGCCGCACGACTCCGAGTCGAAGCGCAGTTGCGGGTCGGTGTAGCCGATGTCCCGGATCACGTCGCGGGCGATTTTCTGAACGTCGACGTACGCGGTCGTCGTGACTTCGCCGGAGAGGATGACCAGGCCCGTCGTGACGAGCGCTTCGACGGCCACGCGGCTGTTGGGGTCTTGTTCGAGCAGCGCATCCAGGATCGCGTCCGAAATTTGATCCGCCACTTTGTCCGGATGCCCTTCCGAGACCGATTCCGAGGTAAAGAGGTACGCCATCTACGGTAGGTGTGCTGATGGTTGCAAAAGAGTTGCTAAGGCGTTAAAGATAAGGCCCCGCCGCCGGGGGCGCGTCAGGCCATACGCATTTCACATGATCGCAGCCGGCGGGGGCGGCGGGGGCGCCAAAAACCTGGCCGCAGGGGCGCCGCACTGTTACGTTCCCGTACCGAAAGCGGGCGCGGAAAATTGCCTTTCCTATGGGTGTGGCTTAACTTCGGCTGTTTGTTAAAAAATCACCATGTTTTATCCCCCTATAACGCCTGTTCCGGGCGCTATGGGCTACCAAACTTCACAATAGGAGGCTGTTCAGATGGCAAGCGACATCGAATCGAAGGTGCGGGCGATCATCGTGGAGAAACTGGGCGTCGAGGAGTCGGAGATCAAGTCCGAGTCGTCCTTCACGAACGACCTCGGCGCCGACTCGCTCGACACGGTCGAGCTGATTATGGAGTTTGAGAAGGAGTTCGAGATCACCATCCCGGACGAGGACGCCGAGAAGATCTCGACGGTCGGCGAGGCCGTCTCGTACCTGTCCGCCAAGAGCGACAACGCGTAAACAACCTGGTTCGTCGTCGGGTCGGGGTGTTGATGACCCGTTTTCCCCAGCCTTGTAAGTCGTTTACAGCATGATGCAAAAACAACCTCGCAGGGTAGTGGTCACCGGCATGGGCGCCCTGACCCCCATCGGGCTTAGCGTAGACTCATTCTGGGACGCGATGATGCGCGGAGAAAGCGGCAGCGCCCCGATCACGTATTTCGATACGGAACCGTTCGAGACCAAGTTTGCCTGCGAGCTAAAGGGCTTCGACCCGCTCCAGTTCCTCGACCGCAAGGTGGCCCGGCGCATCGACCCGTTCTGCCAGTACGCGGTGGCCGTGGCCGATCAGGCCGTCAAGGACTCCGGCATCCACCCGGAGCAGCTTCAGGAAGAGCAGCGCGACCGCATCGGGACGATCTTCGGCAGCGGCATCGGCGGCATCCAGGTTTTCCACGAGCAGACGGCCAACTACATCCAGAACGGCCCGCGCCGCCTCTCGCCGTTTTTCATCCCCATGCTGATTCCGGATATCGCCAGCGGCCATATCTCGATCCAGAACGGGTTCCGTGGGGCGAACTACTGCGTCGTGTCGGCCTGCGCCACGGGCAACAACAACATCGGCGACGCCTTCATGCTCATCCAGCGGGGCATGCTCGACGCCGCCATCTGCGGGGGCAGCGAGGCCAGCGTCTCGGAGCTGGGCATCGGCGGCTTCAACGCGCTCAAGGCCCTCTCGACGCGCAACGACGAGCCGGCGCGCGCCAGCCGCCCCTTCGACGCCACCCGCGACGGCTTCGTGCTCGGCGAGGGCGGCGGGGCGCTGTTCATCGAAGAGCTGGAGTACGCCAAAGCGCGCGGCGCCCGCATCTACGCCGAACTCATCGGCATCGGCATGTCGGCCGATGCGCACCACATTACGGCTCCCGACCCGGAAGGGCGCGGCGCCAAACTCGCCATGCAGACGGCCCTCAACGACGCCGGCATCCGGCCCGAGGAGGTGGACTACCTGAACATGCACGGCACCTCGACGCCCCTCGGCGACGTAGCCGAGACGAAGGCCATCAAGCAGACCTTCGGGGAGCACGCCTACAAGATGAACGTGTCCTCGACGAAAAGCATGACCGGCCACCTGCTCGGCGCGGCAGGCGCCATCGAGGCGATTGCGGCCATCCTCGCCATCGTCCACGGCTGCGTGCCGCCTACGATCAACTTCGAGACGCCGGACCCCGCCTGCGATCTCAACTACACGTTCAACCAGCCCGAGAAGCGGCCGGTGCGTGTGGCGCTCAGCAACGCGTTCGGCTTCGGTGGGCACAACACCACGGTAGCCTTCCGCGCCTACGAAGGCTAAGCGCCGGGCTTCGGCGGCCACGCGAGCGCCCGGCGGCCTGCCCTCCGGGCGCTCGCGCGCGTCAGCGAAAGACGATCTCGGAGATGTAGTCGCCGCCGAGCTGCTCGTTGAGGCGCCGCCGCCACCCGGACCGGCTCAGGTGCAGCTCCTGCCGCCACGCCGACGAGTGGATGCGCACGTAGAGCCGCCCGCCCTTGACCCATGCCGAGTCGGTCACGGCGTTGATCTGCGGCCCGGCCAGCGCCGCCCACGCCTCGACGGCGCGCACCTCGTCCAGCTTCCGGCGGATGCCGAGGTCGTCGATCAAGCCCTGCATCACCTGCTGCAACGGCTGCGGCGTGCGCCATTCAGGCATAGCGGCCCCTTCCCAATGTGTGACGGCCGCCCGGAAGCAGCCCTGGCTTTTCCGTAATATACGCCTGCACCCAAGGGGCCCTCCCGATGCGCGTTCGCGGCCGCTACGCTCCCTCGCCCACCGGGCTGATCCACCTCGGCAACGCCCTTGCGGCGCTGGCGGCGTGGCTCTCGGCGCGCGCCCAGGGCGGGGCGTTCCTCTGGCGCCTCGAAGACCTCGACGGCCCGCGCGTGGCGCCCGGCATGGCCGAGGCCGCCGAACGCGATCTGGCATGGCTGGGCCTGGACTGGGACGAGGGCGGCGGCCGGGGCGGCCCGCACGCGCCCTACCGCCAGTCCGAGCGCGCCGCCTTTTACGAGGCCGCGCTGGCGCGCCTGGCGGCGGCGGACCGCCTGTTTCCGTGCGCCCGCTCGCGCAAGGACCTCGCGGGCGCCGCCAGCGCCCCGCATGGCCCCGGCGGCGCCCCCTACCCTGCGCGCCTGCGCCCGGCCGATCTCCCCTCCGGCTGGTACGCGGCGCTCCGGCCGGGCGCGGCGGCCTTGCGCTTCAAGGTGGACGCCGCGCCCGTGCATTTCACGGACCGCGTCTTTGGCCGCATCGCCGAGCGCGTGGACCGCACCGTCGGGGACTTCGTGCTGCGCCGCCGCGATGGCTGCTACGCCTACCAGCTTGCCGTGACCGTGGACGACCTGGCGATGGGCGTCACGGAGGTGGTGCGCGGGGCCGACCTGCTCGACTCGACGGCGCGGCAGGCGCAGCTCATCCGGGCCCTGGGCGCCGAGCCGCCCGCCTACGCGCATGTGCCGCTCGTGCTCGGCCCCGACGGCGCCAAGCTCTCCAAGCGCGACAACGGCCTGGCCCTCGGCAGCCTCCGGGAGGCCGGCGCGCGCCCCGAGCAGGTGACGGGCTATCTGGCCTGGATGCTCGGGCTGCTGGAACAGCCCCGCGCCTGCACGCCCGCCGAACTGGCGCCCGGCTTCGCCTGGGGCCGCCTGCGCCGCGCGAACATCCAGCTCGCGCCGGGCGCCGCCGACGCTGTCCGGCGCGTGCCGTGAAGGCCGGGCGGCGGCGGTTTTTCCGTATTCGGCACGAACTCAGCCTGTCGGGCCGCCGCGCGTGGTGTTACCTTCGCTGCGGTTGCGCGCGGCCTGTGCCGCACACGCTCTTGCCTCCGGCATCATTCTTCCCGCCGTATATGAAGGTCCCTTCTGCCCTGTCTCGCCTCGCCTGTGCCGCCGTGCTCGCGTTGGCGGCGGCCCCGACCGCCCGCGCCCAGAGCCCCGCCCCCGACTCGGTGCGCCTCTCGCTCGAAGCCGCCATCGGGCGCGCCCTGGAAGCCAGCCCCGAAGTCGGGGCCGTCCAGGCGAAAGTCGATTACGCCGTCGGGCGCCGCAGCCTGGCCCGCTCCAGCCGCTTCCTCACCGAGTTCAACGCCACGAGCGCCCACGCCCCCGCCCCCGGCCTCTATAACCCCAACAACACCCCCACCGACCGCCTGTACCTCGACCCCGACGTGCGCAACGAGTACGACCGCCTGCGCCCGTTCAACCAGCTCGAGGTGCGCCTGACGCAGCCGATCTACACCTGGGGCCAGCTCGGCGGCAGCATCCGGGCGGCATCCTACGGCGTCCAGGTCGAGGAAGCCGCCGTGCGCGAGAAAGAGCTGGAAGTGGCCCTGCGCACCGGCGAGCTGTACTACAGCGTCCAGCTTGCCGAGGCGCTGTTTCGGCTGACCGAGGAGGCCGGGCGCATCGTGGACCAGGCGCGCACCGAAATCCGTCGCCTGCTCGACGAAGGCGCCGAAGGCGTGGACGAAGCCGACTTGTTCCAGGTGCTCATCACCGAGCAGGAGTACAAGCGCCGCGTCGTGGAGGTGGTGCAGCGCCGCCGGACGGCCTACTCGGCGCTCTCGCGGCAGCTTTTCATGCCGGAGGGTACGCTTGTCCTGCCCGACTCCGGGACTTTGGCCCCCATTGCCTTTGCGCTCGACTCGCTCGACGCGTACCAGGCCCAGGCCCTGCGCACGCGCCCCGAGATGCAGCGCGCCGCCGCCGGCCTGGCCGCCCGCGACGCCCTCGTGCGGGTGGCCCGCGCCGACTACTACCCGAAGATTGCGCTTGCCGGCCGCGCCCGCATCGCCGGCACGCCCGGCCGCTACCGCCAGCCCAACCCCTACATCGGCGACCCGCTGCGCGGCCGGGGCCTGGAGGCCGGCTTGGGCGCACAGCTCAACCTCAACTTCGGGCAGACGCGCGCGCGCGTCGAGCAGGCCGAGGCCGAGCGCAACGAGGTGGACTACCAGCTTACCGCCGCCCGGCAGCTCATCCTGTTCCAGGTCGAAGAAGCCTACCGCAACCTCATCGTCGCCCGCGCCGCCCTCGAATCGCAGACGGAAGCCCTGCGCATCAGCCGCGAATGGATGCTCTCCGAAACGATCAACTTCGACCTCGACCTGGGCGACACGGAAAACCTGGTCTCTGCCGTGCGGAACCGCCTGGAGGTCGAAATCAATTACAATACCTCCGTGCAGCAGTACAACGCCGCCGTGCTGCGCCTGATGGCGGCCACCGGGGCGCTGGCGGCGCGCGCCAGAACCGGCACGCTTGTTGAATAACTACCGGTCATACCCCGGCCGCCCACCCACAGCGGCCGGCACACGCATACAAGCTGTTATAAATACATGATTTCGTCCGCAATGATGCACAAGCTACTGTCCGCAATCCTGTGCAGCCTGTTGCTGCTCGGCTTCTTCGTATCGCCCGCTTCGGCGCAGGACCGCTCCAAGGAGATCCGCACCCTCATGGAGCAGCGCGACCGCGAGATCAAGGCGCTCATCGGCTCCAAGAAAACGTTTACGGAGCAGCAGAGATCGCAGCTCAAGAACATGATCAACGGCGTCATCGACTTCGAGGCGATGGGCCGGTCCGCGCTCGGGCCGCACTGGAACAAGCTCACCCCGGCGCAGCGCACCGACTTCGTGAACGTATTCAGCGAGATCGTGCGCGCGCAGTCCCTGGCCGACGTCGACATGTACCGCACGCAGGTGGCGTACAAAAAGATCAGCGTCCAGGGCGACAGCGCCTATGTCGAGACGCAGGTGACCTACAAGAACGTCCCGGCGAAGGTGAACTACGATATGGGCTATAAAGGCGGCAAGTGGCGCGTCGAGGACATCGTGCTCGACAACGTCAGCACGACGGCCGGCTACGCCCGCTCGTTCCAGGCCGTCGTGCGCAAGCGCGGCTTCGACGCGCTCATGACGAGCCTGCGCAAAAAGCTCCAGCAGGTCAACACGGCCGCCGCTAAGTAGAAGCCCGCAAGGATTCTTCGCCTGGGGAAAGCAGCATTTTTGCAGTTTTATTTTCTTGCGCTACTTTTGGCCGGTTGCGTGCGGCTGGTAAAAATGAGGCTGCCGCACGCAAGCGCTGCTTTCGCGGCGCCGCAGCAAGTCCTCTGGTTATGATGCTCGCCTAGCGCGGAGAGAGTGCATTGGCTTCGACGAATCAAAAGCTGCGGGTCGTAAACCTGCCGGCTGATCCTATAGAAGGGTACGTGCTGCACACGTACGGCCCGGAGCGTTTCGTGCGGCACGCCGTCGCTTCGGTGGTGAGCCTGCGCCGCTACGACAGCTTCCGGCCCGTGGCGCTCTACTGCCCGAAAAGCCACCGGCTGCTGCTCGAACGCCTCGGCCTGGACAGCCTGTTCGAGCGCATCGAGCCGCTGCCGGAGCGCCGCCGCTCCATCGTCGGGTTCAAGCACAACCTGCACGAGTTCATGCCGTTCGACCGGTGCCTGTTCCTCGACTCGGACATGATCTGGTGCCGCAACCCGGACCCGCTCTGGACGCAGCTCGCGGCGTTTCCGTTTACGGCCACCGGCCTCGAACGCGCGGACTTCTTCTTCGGCGGCCCTAAGGGCGCCGGCGTCCTCGTGGACTTCCTTTTCGACCGCCGCCGGCGCACCATGCGCCGCTTCGGCATCACGCACCTGCCGCGCGTACAGGCCGGCATGATCTACTGCCGCGACCGCGCCACGGCGCACCTCGTCTGCGGCACCGCCGCCGACTTCCTGGAGCGCCGCAGCCAGACGCACTTCCGCAGCCGCCTCAGCGAGGGCCGCAGCGAGGAGTCGTGCGAGTGGAGCCTCGCCATGGCGATGAGCCGCCTGAACCTGCCCGTGTTCCCCTGGCTTCAGGGCTTCAACAGCCCCCAGCTCGATTTCATCGAGGGCATGACCCGCTACGACGCCGACTTCGAGCAGGTGAGCTGCCGCTACTACTGCGATCCCCTGGTCTACTCGCTGCGCGGCGTAGCAAACGCGACGCTGCGGCGCGCGCTCATCGCCCTCCTCGCCGGCATCCCCGGCCGGGGCGATTACCTCGACGCAACGCCCTACGTGCTGCACTTCGGGTGGCTGCGGCACAAACAGCCTTTCCACGAATACGCGCTCCGCGTCTGGTCGCGGCTGATGCACCCCGAAGAGGCCCTGCCGGTCGAGGAGGAAGCGGTAAGCGTAGCGCAGTAGCGCAGGCATGCGCTACGCAGCCAGCAGCGCCCGCAGAAACCCCACTTCCGAGGGGTGCAGCGCCGCAAGGACGGCCGCCGCCAGCGCCGCGAGCACGGCCGGATGCGCCAGCAGCACGAGCAGCAGCTTGTGCAGCGGCATCCGGGTGATGCGCCCGTAATCATAGGTCGTCCGCAGGACGGCGTAGAGCGTCAGCGCGAGCCACGCCGCCGCCGCGCCCAGCATCACCTGAAGCGCGAGCGCGCCTTCGAGCGCGCTTCCGACGACGGCCACGGCCATCAGCAGCAGCATCGGCCAGCGGGGCCACACCACCAGCATAAGGGCCTGCCCCGGCGAGAGCGGAAAGCGCCGCCGCGAGGCAATGGAAAGGATCGTGCTCCAGAAGACCAGGAACAGGGCGTGGATGCTGCCCAACAGGACGATCATCATCCAGGGCCGCGCCAGCAGCCCGTGCATGGCCTCGCGCACGCCCTCGGGCAGCCAGTGCATCACGAGGCGGTAAGCGGGCTCGGGGTGGAGCGCCCCCGCCAGCGTCGCGGCGAGCACGCCGAGGGCGCAGCCCAGCGCCGCCAGCAGCACCGCGCTCGAGCCGAGCAGGATGTCCCGGCCTTCGCGCACGGCGTCGCGGTAGAAGCCTTGCGCCAGAAAGTAGCGGGGGATCATCTGGCGCAGCCGGGGCGAGCCTGCGTAGAAGAGCGCCAGCACGAGCGCCACGCTCCAGGTCAGCAGCAGCGGCCACGGCGTCGGGGTCGGGCCGCCGGCGCCGCCCACAAAAGCGAACACGTCCTGCCGCCCCGTGTAGATGCCCCGCACGACGGCGAGCGCCGGCCGAGGCGCGCCTTCGGCGGTGTGCAGCCCATAGCGGCCCTGCTGCGGATCGTAGAAGGCGCGGCGCAGGAATACGGACGCGGCGGCGTCGCGCCACTGATGCACGAACACCACGGCGGGCGGCGCCTCCAGCGCGAGAAGCGCGTTTAGCCCCGACTCCAGGTAGCGCGCTTGCCGCTCCGGCGAGCCGGCGGCCTCCAGGCCCGCCCCGGCGCCTTCCACGACGCGCGCGCCCAGCCCCCCGACGCCTACCGGCGTGCCGCCCGCCGCCTGCTGCGCCGCCGCGACCAAGGGCGCCGCCGCCGCGCCGCCGGGCAAATCGCGCGCGTCCACGAGCACCAGGTCCACGGCTCCGGCGCAGCGGTCGCCGCCGGGATAGGCGGTGGTGTAGTAGGCGCGCGCCCCCCCGGCGCGGGCCGCCCCTGCGAGCCGCTCGTAGAAGGCGCAGGCTTCCGGCGCCCGCGTGTCGTTGAAGCTGCCCAGCCCAAAATCCCGCGCCGAAGGATGCCCTGCCGACAACGCCAGCGCCTGGCGCAGGCGCTTTTCGGCCGCCGGCAGCAAGGCCCGCAGCTCGGCCGCCGAGCGGTAGCTCACCGGCAAATCCTGAAACAGCCGCAGCCCGAGCGCATCGGCGGCGGCCAGCACGCGCTCGTCGAGCACCAGGCCCGTGCGCACCGCCTCCACTCCGGCGGCGCGCATGGCCGCCAGCTCGCGCCGCGCCGCCTCCGGCTCCGGCGGAGCTTCCCAGACCACCCCCCTGAGCGGCGCCGGGGCCGCACGCTCCTGCGCTGCGCCCCCGGTCGGCGCCAGCAGGTTTAGCCATATTATTGCAACGCTTAAAGCAGCGCGGAGCATGATTCTGAAGGAACGCGTAACAGGGGCGAATGGGCTGCAATGTACGAACCTGCCCCGCGCTTCATTCCAACAGCAAGGCCGCAAAGGTAACCGAAACGCAACCACTTCCCGAAGGCGCATCCTTTCAGAGTAGTGCGCGTAGTGGAGTAGCAGGACTATTACCACGGCTTATCCGCAGGTCCTTGCAGAGGGCGTCTTCCGGCGCCTATTCTCATGCGGCCGTATAAAAACGCCTTGCACAGCAACCTTTAAGTGCATGTGCAGGCACTACTAACGTATCACCAATCATAACGAAGAAATGAAAAAGCAACTACTGTTAGGCGCTGTACTTGTCTTCGCCCTGAGCCTTGCCGTTCCGTCGGCGTATGCGCAGTTCTCAGTCGGGCCGCGCCTCGGCTACGATATCGAGGCGGAGGCGGCTTTCCTGGGCGCCGAAGGCCGATTCGGCCTGCCCGTGGGCAGCCTGCCGCTGCAACTCCAGGTGGGCGCGGACTACTTTTTCCTCAGCGACGGCGGCTACTTCGGCGTCACCGACGAGGTGGACGTAAGCTCGCGCTTGATCTCGCTCGACGTGAACGTGCTCTATCCGTTCGGCGTCGATAACCAGTCGTTCACGCCGTACGCGGGCGTGGGGCTTGCCGTGGTGAACTCCTCCTACGAGGTCAGCGCCGGCCCGCTCTCGGTGGACGAGGGCAACACGGACCTGGGCATCAACCTGGTCGGCGGCGCGGTCTTCGGCACCGGCGCCCTCCGCCCGTTCGCGCAGGCGCGCCTGAAGCTGGGCGGCGACGCTAACTTGACTTCCATCATGGGCGGCATCCTGTTCCGCTTCGGCGGCCAGTAAGCAGCCCCTGTCGTATGCAAAAAGCCCGCCCCCTTGCCGGGGGCGGGCTTTTTTGTGGGCCACGCGCGCGCCTCAATCGCTCCGCAGGCAAAAAGCTTCGCCTGCGGAGCGTGGGGCCTTGCTCAGGGGCCGTGGCAGGGGCCGGAGGGACGCTCGTGCCCCCCGCCCAGGCGCCGCGTACCGGCCCGGTTAGTCCATCATCTTGCGCAGGAACGCCGGCACGTCTGCGTTCTGCCGGGGCATGCGGTCCCGATGCTCCTCGATCGGAAGCCGGCGGATCTTCGGGATGCCCTCGCCCGCGCCGTCGAGCTTGCGCGGCGTCGGAAGCGCGTTGGCCGCCGGCGCATCGCCGTCGTTTTGCTTGCGACGGACGAAGGCCGGCTCGTCGAGCACTTCCAGATTCTCGTCGCCTTTATAGCGCAACGGGCCGTCCGTGTTCTTCGTGCGCTGGATGCCGGGGCGCGGCTGCTGCAACGCGCGCGCGCGGTCGAAGCCGGTTGCGATGACGGTTACGCGCAGGTCCTCGCCCATGGCCTCGTCGATGACGGTGCCGAAGATCACCTCCACGTCGTCGCCGGCCTCGCGCTGGATGATGCTCGTGGCCGCCGTCGCTTCGCGGATGCCGAGCGTGCGCCCGGCCGTGATGTTGACCAGCACGTTCGAGGCTCCCGAAATCGAGAGGCCGTCGAGCAGCGGGCTGGAAATGGCCTCGATGGCTGCGCGCTCGGCGCGGTTCTCGCCGGAAGCCGTGGCGGCGCCCATGAGGGCCGTGCCGCCGTTTTCCATGGTCGTCTTCACGTCGGCAAAGTCGAGGTTGATCAGGCCGTGCACCGTAATCAGGTCCGAGATGCCGCGCGTGGCGTTGTAGAGCACGTCGTCGGCGCGCGAGAACGCATCGATGAGGGTCGTTTGAGCCTCCGCGATGTCGAGCAGCCGCTCGTTCGGAATCACGATCAGCGTATCGACGCTGTTGCGCAGGGCTTCGATGCCCTCGTGGGCGGTTTTCATGCGTTTGCGACCCTCACAGTCGAAAGGTTTCGTGACCATGGCGACCGTCAGGATGCCCAGCTTGCGCGCGATGCCGGCCACCACGGGGGCCCCGCCGGTGCCGGTGCCGCCGCCCATGCCGGCCGTGATAAAGACCATGTTGAACTCCTGAAGCGCCTGCTCGATTTCGGCCGCGCTCTCTGCGATGGCTTCGGCGCCGACGGCCGGGCGCGCGCCCGCGCCCAGCCCCTTGGTCAGGGCGCGGCCGGCCTGCACCTTGTGCGTGGCCCGGTTTGCCATGAGCGCTTGCGAGTCGGTGTTGATCGAGATGAACTCGACGCCGTGGATGCCGCGGTCGATCATGTTGTTGATGGCGTTGCCGCCGCCGCCGCCCACACCTACGACGCAGATTTTCGCCTCCTCGTGCGAGGCTTCGTCAAACGAAAAACGGGTTGTGTTCATCGGGTCCCTCCGATTAAAGCCTGAAAAATGGTGGTGATATAAAACGGGGTGAGCAACCCCTCAAATGACTGCGCTAAGTCTAAGAATACAAGTTTATTGCCATGTAGAAGACTTGATGAGTACAACTTGTGGATAGATCGCTACAGCTCGTCGAACCACGCCTTCATGCGCGCGCCCAGGCGCCCGACGAGCGACTCGCCCGGCGCTTCTTCGGGCGCGGGCTCCGGCTTGCCCTGCGCGGCTTCCTGGAACGGCGTGCGCCCCATCAGCTCGGGCCGCAGCCCGTAGAGCACCAGCCCCACGGCCGTAGCGAACTTCGGGTCGCTGACCTCCTCGACCATGCCGGTCGCCAGCCCGAGCGGCCGGCCGATGCGCGCCTCCATGCCCAGCACCTCCGAGGCCAGCTCGGCCGTGCCGGGGATGAGCGCCCCGCCGCCGGTCAGCACGACCCCTGCGGCAAGGTGGCGGGCATACCCGCTGCGCTTGATCTCGATGCCGGCGATCTCCAGAATCTCCTCCATGCGCGGCTGGATGATCTGCGCGAGCGTGCTGCGGCTGATGCTTTTCTCGGGGCGGCCGCCTAGCCCGGCAATCGTGATCTCCTGATCTTCGGTCACCATGTCGGCTACGGCGTTGCCGAAACCGCACTTCAGGCGCTCGGCTTGGTCGCGCATGATGCCCAGGCCCTTGCGCAGGTCGTCGGTGACCTTGTTGCCCGCCACCGCAATGACGGCCGTGTGGCGGATCGTGTTGTCCTCGAACACCGCGATGTCGGTCGTGCCGCCGCCGATGTCGATGAGCGCCACACCCACCTCTTTCTCGTCCGGGTGCAGCACCGCAAACGACGAGGCGAGGGGTTCGAGCACGATGTCCGAGATGCTGTAGCCGGCCCGCTCGATGCAGCGGTAGATGTTTTTGGCGGCCGAGACCAGCCCCGTGATGATGTGCACGTTCGCCTCCAGGCGCACGCCGCTCATCCCGACGGGGTCGGCCACGCCGTCCTGCCCGTCCACGATGAAATCCTGCGGGATGACGTGCAGGATTTCGCGGTCGGCGGGCATCGCCACGTGCATCGTGTCCTCGATGAGGCGCTGCACGTCGCGGCGGCTGATGGCGCCGTCGCGGTTGGTGACCGTGATGACGCCCCGGCTCTGGAAGCTCTGCACATGGTCCCCCGCGATCCCCACCACGACGCGCTGCGTCGCGACGCCGGCGGCGCGCTCGGCGTCGTGGACGGCCTGCTGCACCGCCGTGACCGTTTTGTCGATGTTGACGACCACGCCCCGGTTGAGCCCCTCCGACTCGGCCATGCCCACCCCCAGGATGCTCACTTGGTGGGCGGCATCGGCCGAGGCCACAATGGCGCACACCTTGGTCGTGCCGATGTCCACGCCCAGCACGAGGCGGTCGGCGGACCCCGGCTTGCCGGCTTCCTCGCGCGGGCTGGAGGCCCCGGAGTCCTTACGGCTGTTCCAGTTCACTTGCGCTCCCATCGTTTGCTGCTCCGTGGTTGATGGCGATTTCTTGGGTGACGATCTGGCCGTCGAACCGCAGGTCCACCGGCCCAAAGTCTTTGCCGGGCTGCGGCAGCACCACCTGATGCCAGAAGGCCGCCAGCCGCTCGAATTTTTCTGCGTAGGCCCCATGCCCGAGCTGCACGCGCAGGCCGCGCCGGGGGTTGTAGAGCACCGTGTTCAGGCGCAGGCCGTGGCGGCCGTCCAGCTCGAAGTCGGAGAGCAGCGCCCGAGTCGGCTCGGGAGCCGCCGCCAGGGCGGCCAGCAAATCGCGCACGGCGGGATGCTCCAGCGGCGCGCGGCCCTCGGCCGGGAGCTTCAGCCCGCGCAGCAGCGGCGTCCGGAAGGCCATGCCCGGCCGCACCGGCATCCGGTAGCCCTCGGCGTCGAGGTAGGCCCGGGGGCGGCCGCGCCCGTCGAGCGCAAGCAGCACCGGCGCCCGCTCGAACACGCGGATGCGCAGCGTGCCGTCGGGGACGCGCTGGCACCGCGCTTCGCGCACCCACGGCAGCCCGGCTACGCGGTCTTCCAGCACGGCCTTGTCTACGCTGTAGAGCGCCAGGGCCGTATCGACGCGCGCGGCGGCCAGCACCTCGGCCCGCGAAACCTGTTCCGCCCCGACGACCTCGACCCGGCGGATCGGCAGATGCACCTGCACGAGCCACACCGCCACGGCCGCCGCAAGCGCCAGCACGGCGGCCCCGACGAGCACGCGCTCGCCCCGAGCGGCGGCCGGCGTGCGGGGCTGCTTGCGGCGCGGGGCAGGATTGTTGGGTTTTGCAGGCATCGTCGGCAGGGTTCAGGCTTGCAGTTCGGCGAGCAGCTTGTGTCCGTAGCGCCACACGTCCCCGGCGCCCATCGTAATGACGATGTCGCCCTCGGCGAGCAGGCGCGCCAGGTACATCGGCAGGTTTTCCTTGTCGGCCACGTAGTGCACCTCGCGGTGGCCGTAGCGCTGCGCCAGGTCGGCCAGCAGCCGCCCGTCCACGCCCGGCAGCGGCTCTTCGCGGGCGCCGTATACGTCGGTCAGCACCAGCACATCGGCGTTGAAGAAGGCGCGCGCGAACTCCACCTGAAAGTCGCGGGTGCGCGAGTACAGGTGCGGCTGAAACACCGCCACCACGCGGCGCTCGGGGAAACCCTCGCTGGCGGCGGCGAGCGTGGCCGCCACCTCGGTCGGATGGTGCGCGTAGTCGTCGATGACGAGCACGCCGCGCGCCTCGCCCAGCCGCTGGAAGCGCCGCTGCACCCCCGAGAACTTGCCCAGCGCCTCGGCGATGCGGCTGAACTCGATCTCCAGCTCCAGCCCCACGGCCACGGCGGCCAGCGCGTTGCGCACGTTGTGGATGCCCGGAAGCTGGATCGAGAGCGCGCCGAGGTGCTCCTTGCCCTTGACCACCTGGAAGCGCGTCTCCAGGCCCTCCTGCTCGACGTTCTCGGCCCGGATGTCGGCCTGCCGCGAGGTGCCGTAGGTGACCACCCGGCGGTTGACCTGCGTCACGATCTCCTGCACGTTCGGGTCGTCGAGGCACAGCACGGCGGCCCCGAAGAACGGGACGGCGTTGGCGTACTGCACGAAAGCGGCCTTGATGTCGTCGATGTCGCGGTAGGTGTCGAGGTGGTCGGCCTCGATGTTCGTGATGACGGCCAGCGAGGGCGTCAGGCGCAGGAACGTGCGGTCGTACTCGTCGGCCTCGATCACGATCACGTCGCCCTCGCCGACGACGGCGTTCGAGCCGAACACGGTGACCTTGCCGCCCACGATGATCGTCGGGTCGAAGCCGCCGTGCGTCACGACGAGGCCCGCCATCGAGGTGGTGGTCGTCTTGCCGTGCGTCCCGGCGATGCCGATGCCGTACTTGACGCGCATCAGCTCGCCGAGCATCACGGCGCGCGGGATGAGCGGGATGTGGCGGCGGTCGGCCTCGGCCGTCTCGGGGTTGAGCGCCGGCTTCACCGCCGACGAGTACACCACCACGTCGGCGTCGCCGACGTGCTCGGCGGCATGGCCTTCGTAGACGACGGCGCCGAGCGTTTCGAGCCGGTCCGTCACGTCGCTGCGGCGCATGTCGGACCCCTTGACCTGAAAGCCGCTGTTGAGCAGCACTTCGGCGATGCCGCTCATGCCGATGCCGCCGATCCCGACCATGTGGATCTTGCGGATGCGGCCCAGCATAGGTTGTCTGCGGCGTGCGTTCATGCGGCGCTCGGCGTGAGGGTGTTTTCGGTCGGGAAGCCGGCAAGGCGCAGCACGGCGGCGGCGATGTCGGCGGCGGCGCTCGGGCGCGCGAGGCGGCGGGCGGCTTCGGCCATGAGGGCGCGCCGCTGCGGATCGTCCAGCAGGGCGGCCACCTCGCGCGCCAGCGCCTCGGCAAGCTGCGGCTCGGGCGTGAGCAGCGCCGCCCCCGCGGCGGCCATGCTGCGGGCGTTTTTCGTCTGGTGGTCCTCGACGACGTTGGGCGAGGGCACGAGCACCGCCGGGGCGCCGGCGACCATCAGCTCGCTGCACGTAATGGCCCCGGCGCGGCTGAGCGCCAGGTCGGCGGCGGCATACGCCAGGTCCATCCGGTCCACGTACTTCAGGATGCGCAGGCGCGGGCGCTCGGGCAGGCGCGCCGCAATGGCGTCGTAGTAGCGCGCGCCGGTCTGCCAGAGCACGTGCAGCGCCGGGCGCGCCAGCAGCGCCTCCAGGTTTTGCTCGAGGGCGGCGTTGATGGCCGCCGACCCGAGCGAACCTCCGAACACCACCAGCATCTCGTCGGCCTCGGGGATGCCGAAGTGCGCGCGGGCCACGGCGCGGTCGGCCTCGGCCAGCTCCTTGCGCGTCGGGTTGCCGCTGAGCACGCACTTGCCCGGCGGGAAGTACGGCGCCGCCTCCGGGAAGGCGATGTGGATCGAGGCGGCGCGGCGCGCCAGCAGCCGGTTCGTCGCGCCGGCATAGGCGTTCTGCTCCTGGATCACGATGGGCCGCCCCCGCAGGCTCGCCGCCGCCAGCACCGGCCCCGAGACGTAGCCCCCCGTCCCGACGACCACATCGGGGTCGAAGGCGCCCACGAGCGACCAGCTCTGCTGGAAGCCGCGCAGCAGCTTGAAGCCGAAGGTCAGGTTGCGCGCCGAGAGGGCGCGCTGAAAGCCGCTGACCGTGATCGGGTGGATGGCATAGCCCGCCTTCGGCACGGCCTGCCATTCCATACGGTCCTGCGTGCCGGCAAAGGCGATGGCCGCCTCGGGGGCCGCCGCGCGCAGGGCGTCCGCAATGGCGATGGCCGGGTATACGTGCCCGCCCGTGCCGCCGCCGGCCAGCAGAATGCGTGGGGGGCGCGTCATAAGGCGCCCTCCGCTGCCGCAGGCAGGTCGTCGGAGCGCCGCCCTTGCCGCGAGATGTTCAGCAGGATGCCCACCACCACGCCGGTCGCCACCAGCGACGTGCCGCCGTACGAGACGAACGGCATCGGCAACCCCGTCACGGGCAGCAGCCCGCACGAGACGCCCGCGTGGATAAAGCCGTAAAGCACGATCATCGTCGTGTAGCCGACCGCGAGGAAGAACCCGAGCAGGTCCGGCGCGCGCCGCGCGATGCGCAGAAAGCCGCGCGCCATGAGGAGGGCCAGGCAGCCCAAGAGGCTCATCGACCCGAGCAGCCCGTACTCCTCGGCGATGATGGCGTAGATGAAGTCGTTGTAGGGCGCCGGCAGGAAGTCGCGCTGCACGCTTTTGCCGGGGCCGACCCCCGTGATGCCGCCGAGCGCAATGGCGATCTGCGCCTGCTGCGCCTGGTAGCCCTCGCCCTGCGCGCTCAGCACGTGCGCGGCCTCGGTATTCGGGAACAGCTTCATGCCCACGTACGACTCGACGCGCGCGGCCCGCCCCGGCGAGGTCAGCAGGAACGCGTAGACCAGCACGGCGCCCACGGCCCCCACGGCGGCCAGATGCAGCACACGCACCCGCCCCACGAACAGCATGATGCACGTCGCCGTGAGCACCAGGGCGGCCGTCGAAAGGTTCTCGATGCCGATGCACAGCACCGTCAGGCCGGTCCAGAACAGGAGCGGCGCAAACGCCCGTGAAAACTGCTCGATGTACGCCTGCTTCTTGACGAGCAGCCCGGCCACGTACAGCATCAGCGAGACCCGGGCGAAGTCGGACGGCTGGAACGTGATCGGGCCGAGGCGCAGCCACCGCGAGGCCCCCCCGACGGCCATGCCGAGCAGATGCACCAGGATCAGCAGCCCGATAGAGGCCAGCAGCGCCCACCGTGCATGCCGCACGAGCCGGTGGTAGTCGATCCGGCTGAAGGCCAGCATGGCGGCGAAGGCCAGGGCCAGGCGCATCAGGTGCTTCAGCAGGAACGGCTCGGCGCCGCCGCCTACGCGCGTCTGCGCCAGGAACGTGATGGCGCTGTAGACCGCCACCACGCCGAAGCCCGAGAGCAGCAGCACCACGACCGGGATCTGCTGATCGATCGGGCCGCCGCGCAGGGCCGGGGCCTGGGGGGGAGATGTCGCGGCGCTGTTCATAGGGTTTCGGCGCCCTCCAGACCGGCAAGCACGCGCTTGAACGTGTCGCCCCGGTCCTCGTAGTTCTTGAACATGTCGAACGAAGCGCAGGCCGGGCTCAGCAGCACCACATCGCCCGGACGGGCCAGCAGGCGCGCCGCCCGTACGGCTTCCTCCATCGACCCGGCGCGCGCGCAGGCGGGGCTGGCGTCGCCTAGCTGCGCCAGCACCTTCTCGGCGCTCTCGCCGAGGGCCACCAGGCCGCGCCCCTTCGCCTGAAGCAGGGGCCGCAGCGGCGCGTAGTCGTTGCCCTTGTCGCGCCCGCCCGCAATCAGCACAACGGGCTCGCGGAAGCTTTCGAGCGCGTACCAGACGGCATCGACGTTCGTCGCCTTGGAATCGTTGTAGTAGCGCACTCCGTCCAGCTCGCGCACGAACTCCAGGCGGTGCGCCGGCCCTTCGAAATGCGCCAGGCGCTCGCGGAGGGTTTCCGCGTCCACGCCCGAGGCGCGCGCCGCGAGGGCCGCCGCAAGGGCGTTGTACAGGTTGTGCCGCCCGCGCAGCGCCAGGGCCCCCACCTCTAGGATCTCCTCCTCGCGGCCTTCCAGCCGGACGACCAGCAGCCCGGCCCGCACGAACGCGCCTTCGGCAGGCTCCTCGGCCTGGCTGAAGCCCAGCCGCCGGGGACCCTCGGGGGCCGTCTCCACGAGCCGCCGCGCAACGGCGTCGTCGAGGTTGTACACCAGGGCGTCGCCGGGGCGCTGGTTCTCGAAGATGCGCGCCTTGCTGCGGGCGTAGCGCTCGAAGTCGTGCTCGTAGCGGTCGAGGTGGTCGGGCGTCACGTTGAGCAGCACCGAGACGGCCGGGCGGAACGCGTCGATGAAGTCGAGCTGGAAGCTCGACACCTCCAGCACGACGACGCCCTCGGGCGGCGCCTGCCGCACGGCGTCCGAAAACGCGTAGCCGATGTTGCCCGCCGTCGTCGTCGGGCGCCCGGCGCCGGCGAAGAGATGCGCGATGAGGCTCGTCGTCGTCGTTTTGCCGTTCGAGCCGGTGATCGCCACGATAGGGGCCGCGCAGAACCACGAGGCCGCCTCGATCTCGGAGTACACCGGCGCCCCGGCGGCAAGGGCGGCCTGCACGAGCGGCGCCTGCGTCGGCACGCCGGGGCTGACCACGAAGAAGTCGGCCGCCTGCGCGCGCGGCGTGTGCCCGCCCGCCTCGTAGGGCACGCCCATGCGGCCGAGCGCTTCGGCGGCTTCGGCCGAGACGGCCCCGGCGTCCGTCAGGAACACCTGCGCGCCCGCCTCCGAGAGCAGCCGCGCCGCCGCCAGCCCGCTGCGCGCGGCGCCGACGACGGTCACGCGCCTCCCGGCGACGGCCTCTGCTCGTGTCTGTTCGGTGTGCGGCATCATAGGGCGCTAACGCAGGCGCAGCACCATCATCGAGGCGATGACGGTGACGGCGGTGATGATCCAGAAGCGCGTGACGATCTTGGCCTCGTGCGTGCCTCGCGCTTCGAAATGGTGATGCAGCGGCGCCATGAGGAAAATGCGTTTTCCCACCCCGGTCCGGCGCCGGGTGTACTTGAAGTACACCGTCTGGAGGATGACCGAGAGCGCCTCGACGAAGAAAATGGCGCACAGCAGCGGCAGCAGCAGCTCCTTGCGGATCATGAGCGTGGCCGCCCCGATGGCCGAGCCCAGGGCCAGCGAGCCGGTGTCGCCCATGAAGACGGTGGCCGGGTACCCGTTGAACCACAGGAAGCCGAAGCACGCCGCCGTCACGGCCGCGATGAAGATGGTCAGCTCGCCTGCGCCCGGCAAATACATCTCGTTCAGGAAAGCCGACCAGCGGGCATTCCCCGAGATGTAGCTGAGCGCCAGCAGCCCCAGCGACACGAACGCCGTGACCCCGGCGGTCAGCCCGTCGAGGCCGTCGGTCAGGTTCACCGCGTTCGAGACGGCCGTCATGATGAAAACGGCGAACGGGATGTAGAGCAGCCACCCCAGATCGACGCCCGGCGCCCACTCGCGGAAGAAGTAGTAGTCGAAGCGGCCGTTGGCCACGAACGGCAGCGACGTGAGCGTGTTGTACCCCTCGAAGTGCGGGTGGAAGTACAGGATGCCGCCCACGATGAGCCCGATGCCGAACTGCGCCAGCAGCTTGACGCGCGGCGGAACGCCGTCCTTGTTCTTTTTGATCGTCTTGATGTAGTCGTCTGCAAAGCCCACGGTCCCCATCCACGCCGTCGCCAGCATGATCAGCCACACGTACACCTCGGCGATGGCCCCCCACAAAAGCGTCGAGGCGAGGATCGCCAGCAGGATGATGAGCCCGCCCATGGTCGGGGTGCCCGCCTTGTGCGAGTGGCTCACGACGCCCGCCGCCTGCCCTTCGCGCACGCGCTCGCCCATCTGCTTGCGGCTCAGCCAGTTGATGATGCTCCGCCCGGCGAACAGCGCGATGATGAGCGCCGTGATGGCCGAGAGCGAAGCCCGCACTGTGATGAACCGGATGATCTGGAAGCCGACCGGTTGGTAGGTCTCCTCCAGCCAGCTAATGAGGTAGTAGAGCATGAGGGTATGGTGGTAAAGCGGCGGCGCCTCAGGCCAGGGCCGGGCGTCGCTGCTCGAAAAACCTCCTTACTTCTTCGTGGTCGTCAAAAGTGTGGCGCGTTTCGCCGATCACCTGATAGCGCTCGTGGCCTTTGCCCGCCACGAGCACCACGTCGCCGGGGGCGGCGTGGGCGGCGGCGTAGGCGATGGCCTCGCGACGGTCCGGAATCCAATGGGCGGCTTCGGGGCGCCGCATGCCCTTCCGAATGTCGGCCATGATGGCTTCGGGGGCCTCGCGGCGCGGGTTGTCGCTCGTCACGACGACGACATCGGCCAGGGCCTCGGCGGCCTGCCCCATGAGCGGGCGCTTGCCGGCGTCGCGGTCGCCGCCGCAGCCGAAGACGCACCAGAGGCGCGCCCCGGCGGGGCGGGCGTGGGCCAGCGTCGCCAGCACGTTGTGCAAGGCGTCGGGGGTGTGGGCGTAGTCGATGACGGCGGCCGTGCCGTCGGCGAACACGTGCTGCTCGAAGCGGCCGGGCGGCGGCGGCGCCTCGGCGAGGGCGTCCAGCGCCGCCTCGGCGCCGAAGCCCAGCGCCCGGAGGGCGGCGTAGGCGGCGGCCAGGTTGTAGGCGTTGAACCCGCCCACCAGCCGGAACCGGCGCTCCCGCCCGTCGAGGCGCAGCCGCAAACCGGCCAGGTCGTCGGCGAGCACTTCGAGGCGTACGTCGGCGCCGGGGCCGGCGCCGTAGCCGATGCCGCGCGCGCGCGTCGCCCCGGCGAAGGCGGCTCCGGCGGCATCGTCGGCGTTGTAGACGGCGGCGGCCTCGGGCGGCAGCATCTCGAAGAGCTTTTGCTTGGCCTGCCGGTAGGCGTCGAAATCGGCGTGGTAGTCCAGGTGGTCCTGCGTCAGGTTCGTAAAGACGCCCACGGCAAACCGGAGGCCGTGCACCCGGCCCTGGTCGAGCGCGTGCGACGACACTTCGAGGGCGCAGGCGCGGCAGCCCGCCTCGACCATTTGCGCCAGCATCGCGTTCAGCGCGAGCGCGTCGGGGGTGGTGTGTGTGGACTCGGCGGGCGCGCCGCCGCCCAGGTCGATGTGCACCGTGCCGACGAGGCCCGTTTTCCAGCCGAGCGCGCCGAGGGCGTGGCGCAGCAGAAACGCGACGGTGGTTTTGCCGTTGGTGCCCGTAATGCCGACAAGGGCCAGGCGCGCCGACGGGTCGCCGTGGTAGGCGGCGGCCAGTTCCGCCAGCGCCGTCCGCGCTTGGCGTACCTGCGCATAGGCCACGCCGGGCCGCCGAAGTTCGGGCAGGGCCTCGCACACCACCCCGAGGGCGCCGCTTTCCACCGCCTGTTCGATGTACGCATGCCCGTCCGAGCAGGCGCCCCGCACCGCGACGAACAGCCCGCCCGGCCTGATGCGGCGGCTGTCGGCCGTGACGCCGGTCACCGGCCGCGCGTCGAAGCGCCCGGCGACGTGCGGCGCCAGGCCGGCCGTGCGGAGCCGTTCCAGAGCTTCATCGAGGCGCATGGCGCACACCGGTCAGAGCGGTGGAGGCGCAGCCGGTGTTTCCGGCCGTCGCAGGGGGCGGGGCGCTCATTCGCACCATAGCGTCACGCGGCTGCCGGGGCGGGCGCCGGCGGCGGGCTCCTGCGCAGCCACCCTGCCCCCCCCGTGTACTTCCACATCGAGGCGGGCCGCCATGAGCCAGCTTACCGCTTCGCCCGCGCTTAGCCCAACCAGGCGGGGCACGCGCAGC
>CBDTTW010000026.1:0-23834 GCA_965363675.1 uncultured Rhodothermaceae bacterium | reverse complement strand
GCCGAGCCCCGGATCGATGCCTTCCACGGCGGGCAGGAGGCCGCGCACGGCGGCGGCAAGTCGTTCGCGGGCTTCGGCAAAGGCGGCGCCGACTTCGGGGGGCATCTGGGCCTGCACGAGGCGGCTCAGGAAGCGCCGGGGGTCGGCCGGGTCCAGGTCGGCGGGGGCAAGGCCGTAGCGGTCCAGCAGCCGGAGGATGCGCGGCTCGACCACGGCGGCGCTCGCGCGCGGGTACACGATGGGCATGGGCAGGCCCGCCCACGCGAAGGCCGGGCCTAGCTGCGCGAAATAGGCGATTTCGCCGGGGCCGCCGACGTAGGCCGCCGTCGGCAGCAGCCAGTCCTGCATGACCGGCCGGAGCGCCACGTTCGGGCTGAACCGTTCCGGCTGCTCGGCCGCCAGGGCGGCCAGCTCGGCGGGGGTGTACCGCACGGCCGTCCCCCGCAGGGCAAAGCCTGCGCCGTCGGATTCGAGCAGGCGGCGGGCGCCCTCGTGAAACAGAAAAAGGCCCGTGGTGCGCACGTTCACCTGGGCATGGTAGGTCTGCTCCAGGCGGCGGGTGGCGGCGGCCATCCCCTCTTGCAGCGCCGCCGAGTGCAGGGCGGCGCGTTGGAACAGGGGCGTGCAAAGGGCCTTCAGGCCGGCATCCAGGGGGTCCATCAGGACGAGGCCGGGCAGAAGCGCGCGCAGCCACCGCCCGAACGCCTCGGCGAAGGTCGCGCCCGGCCGGTAGGCCGCCCGGAGCGCCGCCGCCCAGGCCGCCTGCTCGGCCGGCGGGGCCAGTTCCGCCACGAGGCGCTCCACGTCCGGCCCGAGCGCCACGCGCCCCACCGGCGCCGTGTTGCCGGCGGCTCCGCTCATGCGGAGGGTGCGCACGGCGCCCTCCTCCTGGTAGGCCGCTTCCGAGATCTCGGCCAGGTCGTGGTCCTCGGATTGCAGCCAGAACACCGGCGTGACGGCCGCGCCGGTCGTCTCGGAGAGGCGGCGCGCCAGCTTGATCGCCGTGATGGCCTTGTAGAGCGTAAAGACCGGCCCTCCGAAAAGCCCCACCTGCTGCCCCGTGACGACGGCGACGGAGCCGGGCGCTCCGAGCGCGCGCGCGCCGGCTTCAGCGGCGGGGTCGGCGCCCCAACGCGCCTGCTGCCCGGCCAGCCGCTCCGCGAGCGCGGCGCGCGGCGCCGTGCGGGCGGCGGCGCGGCCGACGGCGGCCGCCAGCGCGGCAGGGTCGCGGTAGTCGCCGGCGAAAAACGGCGCGATGCCGGGGGCGTAGCGGGCGTAGTCCAGGAACAGCGGCGCGTACGCGCCGGCCTGCTCGTAGGGCAGCCTCCGCACGATGGGCGGCAGGGGCAAAGCGGCAGGCGGCGTCATAGGGCGCGCCGCGACGGGCGCGCGGCTCCGGGCAGATCGCAAGCCGGGGCCATGCGGTTAGTTGTTCTCGCCCTTGAGCTTGTTGATCTCGTCGCGGAGGTGGGCGGCGCGCTCGTAGTCCTCGTCCTTGATGGCTTGCTCTAGCTGATGCTCCATGCGCTGGAGGGTGTTCTTGGGCTGGCCGCGCTCGGGCTCCTCGACGGTTTCGGCTTGCGGAGCGGCCGGCTGCGCCGCGCCCTCATCCTCGGTCGGGATGCCGGCTTCTTCCAGCACGCTCGGCGAAACGTAGACGGGCGCATCGACGCGCACGGCCAGGGCGATGGCGTCGCTCGGGCGCGAGTCGATCTGTCCTTCCTCGCCGTTCTGCACGTACCGGATCTTGGCGAAGAACGTGCCGTCGCGCAGCTCGTCGATCACCACGTCCACGACCTCGGCGCCGAGCGCCTCGAAGGTGTCGCGGAGCAGGTCGTGGGTCATCGGCCGGGGCGGCTGGATCTTCTCAAGCTCCAGCGCGATGGACTGGGCCTCGTAAGCCCCGATGATGATCGGCAGCCGACGATTCCCATTGATCTCGCCCAGCACGAGGGCATAGGCCCCGCCGCTGGAAGGGCTCGTCGATAGCCCGATAATGTCAACCTGAATGAAATCCATAGAACGGCCGGACAAACCTTAAACGGGGGCTCAGGGTTGCAGGATACGCTTAGCGCGGCCTTGCGGCAACCAGTGACGCCTTCAACGCCTCCAAAAAATGCTGGTTCTCAGCCGGCGTCCCGACGCTGACGCGGACGTAGCCGCGCAGATCGGGGTAGCCGCTCATGTCGCGCACGAGCACGCCCCGCGCCGCCAGGGCCGCCGTGAGGGCGCCCGGCTCGGCGCCGGCGGCCTCGAATATAACGAAGTTTGCCGCCGACGGCTCTACGACGCGCACCCCGGGCAGCCCCCGGAGCGCGGCCGTCAGCGCGCCGGCGCCCCGGCGCAGCTCCTGCGCGCGCGCCTCGACGAGGTCGGCGCGGCGCAGCAGGGCCACGGCCACGGCCTCCGAAAGCGGGTCCACGACAAACGGGCTGATGGCGCGCGTAAACGCCGCGATCACCTCGGGGCGCGCGACGAGGTAGCCCAGGCGCAACCCGGCCAGCCCGAACGCTTTGCTGAAAGTGCGCATCAGCACGAGCTGTGGATAGCGCGCCAGCAGGCCGAGCGCGCTGCCCTCAGGGTGGAAGTCCACGTACGCCTCATCCACCACCACGACGCCCGGCGCGGCGGCCACGACCGCCTCGACCTCCTCCGGAGGCATCGCCAGGCCCGTCGGGTTGTTGGGCGTCGTGACGACCGTCAGCGCCGGGCGCACCCGCTCGGCGGCGGCGGCCAGCCCGGCCGCGTCGAAGCGCAAATCGGGCAGCGGGGCCACCTCGGTCAAGGCGCCGTCGAAGAGCCGGACGATCTTGGCGTAGAGCGAGAACATCGGGCGCGGCAGCACCACGGGCACGCCGCGCTCGATGAGCGTGATGCCGAGCAGCAGCGTCAGCTCGTTCGAGCCGTTGCCGACGAGCAGCATTTCCGGGGGCACGCCGAGGCGTTCGGAGAGGGCCGCCTTCAGGCGCTCCGGCTGCTCGGTCGGGTAGCGGTTGAACGGCGCCTCCCGGAAGGCCGCTACGATCTCCTCCTTGAGCGCCTCGGGAAGGTCGTAGGGGCTTTCGTTCTGGTTGAGCTTGGTATGCACGTCGGGAGGCCGCCCGACGAGGTAGGGGTGCAGGGCGCGCACGGCCGGGCGGAACGCGCCGATCACGCGGTCCAGGGCGTCGGGGGAAGGGGTGTTCATAGGGCGCCCTCCGCCGGAGCCTTGGCCGCCTGAAGGCGCACCTCGACGGCGTGGGCATGTCCCGGCAGGGCTTCGGCGCGCGCGAACGCCGCAATGGCCGGGGCCGTCCGGCGCAGGCGCTCGGCGGTGTAGGCGATGAGCGACTGCCGGCGCACGAAGTCCTCGACGCCCAGGGCCGAGGCGTAGCGCGCCGTGCCGCCGGTGGGCAGCACGTGGTTGGGCCCGGCGAAGTAGTCGCCGACGGGCTCGGCGGAATAGTGGCCCATGAACACCGCCCCGGCGTGCCGGATGTGCGGCAGGAGCCGCCAGGGGTCATCGACCATGAGCACCAGATGCTCGGCGGCCAGCTCGTTGACGAGCGCCAGGGCTTCGGCCTCGCCGGGGGCCGTCACGAGCGCCGAGTACTCCGCCAGCGACGCGGCCAGGATGCCGGCGCGCGGGTGGCCCTCGGCCAGGCGCGCTACGGCCGCCGCCGTCTCCTCGGCCAGGCGCGGCGAGGTCGTAACGAGGATCGCCGAGGCCCGGGCGTCGTGTTCGGCCTGCGCCACGAGGTCCGCCGCCACGAAATCCGCGCGCGCCGACGCGTCGGCGTAGACGACGATCTCGGTAGGCCCGGCGATGGAGTCGATGGCGACGCGGCCGAACACCTGTTTCTTGGCGGCGGCGACGTAGGCGTTGCCGGGGCCTACGATCTTGTCCACTTGCGGGATGGTCTCCGTGCCGTAGGCCAGCGCGGCCACGGCCTGCGCCCCCCCGACGGCGTAGACCGTCTCGATGCCGAGGTAGCCCGCCGTCGCCAGCACGAGCGGATGCGGCCGCCCGTCGGGCTGCGGCGGCGAGACGATGCACAGCTCCGGCACGCCGGCCGTCTGCGCCGGAATGGCGTTCATGAGCACGCTCGACGGGTAGAATGCCTGCCCCCCCGGCACGTACAGCCCTACGCGCTCGATGGGCACGATCCGCTGGCCGAGCACTACGCCGTCGCCGTCGTCGGTGAACCAAGAGTTCTGGCGCTGCCGCTCGTGGAAGCGGCGGATGTTGGCCGCAGCCGCCTCCAGCACGGCGCGGAGGGCAGGGTCAAGGGCGGCCAGCGCCTCGGCGATGGCCTCCGGCGGCACGCGCAGCGCCTCGGGGCGCACCCCGTCGAACTTTTCCGTCAGATCGCGCAGGGCCGCGTCGCCCCCGGCGCGCACCGCCGCCAGGATGCTGCGCACCGACTGCTCGACGGCTTCGTCGAACGAGGCGGCGCGGCTCAGGATGGCCTGCATCCGCTCGGCGCGCTCGGCATACTCTATGATGGGTATCATGACTCTCCAGGCTGTGATGGCGCCGGCAGCGGCCGGCGCAGAGCGTTCTAATATGCCCCACGCCCGCCCCCGGGCGCCACCCGGCGGCGCAAAAAGTTGAGCGCCCTGCGCCCATGCGCCTGCCGCCCTTTGCGATTCATTTGTGCAACGCACGACTGCGCACACATAGCACAAAGGCGTTTATGAGCCGTTTAGGCCCTTTTTCAGCACATCCTTTGTGCAAAAACCCTGGACCCTTTGTGTAACATACGGGATTACCCTTGCCCCAGTATCCACTGTGAGTCACGCTTGGTGCCGACATTTGTGATGCGCCTGCTCCGCGAAAGAGATGTCAGAATGTCATGTATTTTGTTCTTCTTCTGCTTATGGCTCAAACCAAGAGGCAATTTATTCAAGAGCAGCGAGTCGATTTGCGCCCGAGAAACAGGGCCATGCTCACGGATCATCTTCTCAACCAGGTCCCTGTAGTAAGCATTATCGAATCCGCGAACTAGAATGTGCTCTACTTGCTGACCTGTCGCCCGAGCCATCGCTCCGGAGACGATGGTCTTTGGGTATCTCCCCTCGACAAGTCCTTCGGACTTCAAATACTTATGATCCTTGTGCGCTATGGGAATTCGCTTCTGCACTTTGTCGAGAAGAACAACCTGAGCAAGACTCAAATCCGGCCGGCTCATGAGAAGGCGGGTATACTGCTCGTCCATGATGCTGCCGGGAATGGTTACAGCAACGCGGGCGGGATCGGAGAAGTCGTAGCTCGGCAGAGGGAAGTAACGCTCGCGCTGCTTTTGGTACATGCGCTTGATGCCGCCCCCCTGAGTGTCGATCATATTCAAACTTACCATCGCTTCAGCGAGGAAAGGATTACGATATACTTCCTGGGGCGCGTCCTGATCAATTACCTCCTCTACGGAATTTGGAATGAACCGGCCGACATTGGTTATGAGTAGGCGGCTCGGAGTCTCAACGACCTGGACGCGGCCTCGCAGCGCATAGTCTTGGTGGGCGATGGCGTTGTGAAGCGCCTCGCGGATAACATAATTGTCGTACTGCTCGATCTCCTTGGGAAACAGCGTTCCTCCCGGCAACGCTCGAACTGTCAGATTCCGGACGCGCGCAAGCAGTGCGTCAACATTCAGCAAGAACGGGGGACCAAAATGACCATAGTCAAGCTCTTGATTATTGTCGTTTTTCAGGATCCACGAGAGCTTGGCAACCGAAGGCGAAAGCAGTGATGCAGATTCTTCTAAACCTAAAAGCAGTATAGCCGTGCGGGTGATATGCCCGCGAATCGTTACGCGCGCTTTGTTTAGGAATGTAGCGTCGTCCCATCCTGCGAGCGCTTCCGCCTTCTGAGGATTTTTCTTTGCGTACTCGTCGCGCGCCTTTGCAACTGCCTCAGAATCAAGGTCGACTAAGGAAGCCTCAGAAACAATCTCTGCCGACCAATCGATCCCAAGACGCCACAAGGCGCGACGCTTGTCCGGGTGCTTTTCGAGCGCCTGATTACAAGAGTTGACGCGGACGTATTCGCGCCCATAGAACGCCACTGGCTGATCTCGCGGCGCGGCGATACGAAAAACGACAAGTCGGCCCTTCGGGTGTTGGACCACGTAAACATCTATGGCGATTGCGGGATTTAGCCCGGCCAGCGTCCACATCCAAAGATCCTGGTTCTTCTTAACCTTGCCGGTGCGATGATCGAACCGCGTGCCCACAACAGCGTGCGTCTCATCCTGAACACCGAGGATGAGGTAACCATACGGTTTGAAGGCGAGCGCCGCCGAATTGGCGAGCGCCGAGAAGTATTCGCCCAGCCGGTCGCCCGGCTGCACCTCGGTCTGCTTGAACTCAAGCCACTCCTTCTCGCTCGTCTCCTGCCGAAAGCGATCGACGAGGTCTAGTATGAATTGCTCACTGGTCATACTTCCTCTCATGCATGAAGCCGCGCCACCGAGACCTGGCGCGTCGCAAGCGCTCCCTTCGTCATACAATGCACCCAACTCACCGGAAAACGGCCTACGCCAGCAGGACCACCACGGAGCGGGCTTCGCAGCGGTAGTGGTCGGCCTCGATGCGGGCGGCGTGCTCGGGGGTGGCGTAGTCCTCGGGGGCCTCCAGGCTCGTGTCCACGATGCGGCGCCAGCGGTAGCGCGCGGGCAGCGGGGGCAGCTCGAACACGAGCGGCTCCCAGTAGGCGTTGAGCATGACGTGCAGGCGGCGGCTGCGGTCGGCCCAGTAGAGCGTATAGGCCAGGCTGTGCGACTCGTAGCCGTAGTCGGGGCGGTGCAGGCGCACGCCGTGCCACTCGATGACGGTCGGGCCGGCAGGCGCGGCTGCGCTCGGCCCGGGGCCCCACGCGCCGGGGGCGGCCTCCGCCCAGAAGTTGCGCTCCAGGAACGGATCGAAGGTGGCCGTAAAGCTGAGCAGCCCCCGCACGAACCGCACCAGCCCTGCCTCCCGTTCGACCGAGGCCCAGTCGAACCAGCTCAGCTCGTTGTTCTGGCAATACGCGTTGTTGTTGCCTCGCTGCGAGCGCCGCACCTCGTCGCCCATGAGCAGCATCGGCGTGCCTTGCGAGAGCAGCAGCACGGCCAGGAAGTTCTTGATCTGCCGCCGCCGCAGCGCCTCGACCTCCGGGCGCCGCGAGGGCCCCTCGGCGCCGCAGTTCCAGCTAAAGTTCACGTCGGCGCCGTCGCGGTTCTGCTCGCGGTTGGCCTCGTTGTGCTTGTCGTTGTACGAGACGAGGTCGTTGAGCGTAAAGCCGTCGTGCGAAGTGATGAAGTTGATGCTGCGGTTCGGCTCGCGCTCGGGGTGCGGGTAGATGTCGCGGCTGCCCGTAATGCGGCGGGCCAACCGCACGACGGTGTCGGGGTCGCCGCGGAAGAAGCGGCGCACGTCGTCGCGGTACTGCCCGTTCCACTCGGCCCAGCGGTGCCCGATGAAGGTGCCCACCTGGTAGAGCCCGGCGGCGTCCCACGCCTCGGCGATGATCTTGGCCCCGGCCAGCACCGGGTGCGACTCGATGGACCAGAGCACAGGGGGGCTTCGGAGCGGCTGCCCGGTCTCGTCGCGCGCCAGCACGCTCGCCAGGTCGAACCGGAAGCCGTCGACGTGCATCTCGGTGACCCAGTAGCACAGGCACTCCAGGATCATGCGCCGCACGATGGAGTGGTTGGCGTTGATCGTGTTGCCGCAGCCGGTGTAGTTGGCGTAGCGGGCGCGGTCGTCCTCCTGGAGCGTATAGTAGGCGCGGTTCTCGAAGCCCTTGAACGAGTAGGTCGGCCCTTTCTCGTCGCCCTCGGCCGAGTGGTTGAAGACCACGTCCAGGATGACCTCGATGCCGGCGCGGTGCAGCGCCTTGACCATGTCGCGGAACTCGTTGACCGGGCCGAGCGGCGAGCGGTCGGCGCTGTAGCCCGAGTGCGGCGCGAAAAAGGCAATCGGGCTGTAGCCCCAGTAGTTCGTGAGCGGCGTAGGGGCGTCGTGCTCGTCGAAAAGCTGCACCGGCAGCAGCTCGACGGCCGTCACGCCGAGGCTTTTCAGGTAGGGTATTTTTTCCTTCAGCCCGGCATAGGTCCCGCGCAGCTCGGGCGCAAGGCCCGAGTTGGGGTGGCTCGTGAAGCCGCCCACATGCAGTTCGTAGATGACCGTGCCGCCGAAGGGCCGGCCGAGGGGGGCGTCGCCTTCCCAGTCGTAGGCGCCGGGGTCCACGACGACGCTTTTCAGGGCGTAGGCGCAGTTGTCGCCGGGGAAGCGGGCGGCGTCGCGGCTGAAGTTGCGGCCCTGGGCCACCGCGCGGGCGTACGGATCGACGAGCACCTTCCAGCCGTCGAAGCGGTGGCCCTGCGCCGGGTCGTCGGGGCCGTAGACGCGGTAGCCGTAGAGCTGCCCCGCCCCGATGCCGCGCACGAAGACGTGCCAGTAATAGAACGTGCGGTTCTGCTCAGGGTCGAGCGGGATCACCCGGGGGTGCGGGTCGTCCACGTCCTCGAAAAGCAGCAGTTCGATGAAAACGCCGTTCTTGGAGAAGACGCAAAAGTTGACCCCGTCGCCGGAGACGGTGGCCCCGATGGGATAGGTCCGGCCGGGCTGCACCAGGGGCAGGTCTTCGTTGGGGTCGAAGATGTCGAGCACGTTCGGCATGGAGACGATAGCCATAGGCCCCACTCTCGGCGAAAAGGAGCGCGGTTCGCAGGCGAGGGTGCGCCCGTCGCCAAGGTAGGCGCCCCCGGTCGCCTAGAGCAAGGCCAGCGCCAGAAACGCGAGGATGGCGAGACTGACCCCGAGGTAAGCGCTCCAGGAAAGCACCTCGCCGAGCAAGAGCAGCCCCAGCAGGTTCGAGAGCACGATGGAGACGGCGCCGAAAAAGGCCATGCTCTTGCCGAGGTTGATGTTGGCGAACACGTAGAGCTGCCCGAACGTGGCGATTTGCCGCAGGAGCGTATACCCGAGGAACCACCACGTCAGGAAGGCCGCCGGGCGGAACCCTAGCGCCTTCATGTTGGCCCGCGCCAGCAGGTCACCCCCCGTGAAGAGCATTTGGGTGCAGACGATGATGAGCAGCGGCGACTTGAGCCAGGCGGGCATGGCGGCAGGGGCAAGGGTGGGGCGCGGAGCACGCAAACCTACGAAACCCCGCCGCCCGGCTCAAGCCCGCCCTTCGAGCACCGGCAGCAGACGCGGCGGCAGGCCCGCCCCGACGGCCTCGCCCCCCCGGACGAAGCGGCCCTGGAGCACGTCGTCGAGGGCTTCGGCGAGCGCCTGCCCGAACACCTCGCGGTTCTCTTGCAAAAGCTCGGCCAGGGCTTCCTTGAGGGCCTGCTTCAGCTCGGCCTGTGAAACGTTCGGAGTCGCCACGGCGCAGCCTCGTCGGGTGGGTGGAGCACGGTCAGGCGGCGAGCGCCGCGTTCGCTGCGCCCGGAAGCAATGTAATCGCTGAAGATAGACGGCGCCCGCCGCGTTGCGCCCAAGTTATGAACACCGCGCCGCCTACAGGCCCGCCCCGAGCGGGTACGGGTCCACGCGGATCGGCAGCCGCCCCGAGGGCGCCAGGCGGCCCTGGAGCACCTTGGCCGCCGCCAGGATGGTTTCGACGGATTGGTCGTAGGCGACCACGATGCCGTCGGCCTCGGCAAAGGTGGTCACCGCGTACGGGTTGCCGAACGTGACGAGGATGACGGGCGTCTTGCGCGCCACGAGGCGCTGCACCAGGCGCGCCTGGGCCGTGCGCAGCCCCGCCGCCCCACGCCCCGCCGTGAGGCGCTGGTAGAGCGCCACCACGACGACTTCGGCGCCGGCGGCGGCCTCCAGCACGCGCTCGGCCTCGCGCGGCTTCGGCTCGTGGTCGAGGCGGCGGCGCACGTCCGGCTCCAGCAGGCGCTCGAAATAGTCCATCGCCTCGCCGATGCTCTCAGACTTGCCGGCGTTCGAGAGCTGCACGAGCGCCACGCGCCGGGACGCGCGGAGCGGAAGGGCCGGGTGCGTCTTGAGCAGCGTCACGGCGCGGTCGGCGATGGTCTGGGCCAGAAACGCCCCGCGGGGCTCGGCGTGCAGGTACTCGTAGCCCTCGGGCGCGGGCGTTGCCTGCCGGAACAGCCCCGCCCGCGCCTTGGCCGTGACGACGTTGCGCACCGCCCGCTCGACGGTCTCGGCCGGCAACCGCCCGTCGGCCAGCGCCTCCCGCACGACGCGCACGCCCGCCTCGGCGCTCGGCGGCATCAGGATAACGTCGGCCCCCGCCCGCAGCGCCCGTACGATGCGCTCCTCCAGAGGGAAGCTGCTGCGCAGAGCGCCCATCTTGATGTCGTCGGTCACGACGAAGCCGCCGAAGCCCAAATCGTCGCGCAAAAGGCCCGTCAGCACGTTCGGGCTGAGCGTGGCCGGCAGCGGCTCCGGGTCGAGCGCCCGTATCCACAGGTGCGCGCTCATGACGCCGGCGGGCTGCTCGGCGGACTGCATCAGCATGCGGTAGGGCGCCAGCTCGGTGCGCTCCAGATCGGCGCGCGACCCTTCGATGACGCCCATGCGCGCGTGCGAATCCGTAGCGGTGTTGCCGTGGCCGGGGAAGTGCTTGGGCGTGGTCAGCGCCCCCTGCGCCTGCGCCTCGCGGACGTAGGCGCGCGCAAACGCCCCGACGCGCTCGGGGTCCTCGCCGTACGAGCGGATGTTGATGATCGGGTTGCGCGGGTTGTTGTTCACGTCCACGACGGGGGCGAACACCATGTTGACGCCCACCGACCGGCTCTCGATGGCCGTCAGGCGGCCGGCGGCGGCGGCGAACATGGTGTCGCCGGTGGCCCCGATCGCCATGTTGGCGGGCAGCTCGGTGTACGGGTTGTCGAAACGCCCGACGCCGCGCTCGTAGTCGGCGGCGAAGAACAGCGGCACGGCCGCCTCGGCCTGCAACCGCGTGGTCTGGCGGTAGACCACCGCCGGCGCCGAGAGCCGCGAGACGATGAACCCGCCGACGTGATGCGCGCGCACGGCCTCGGCGGCGGCGTCGCTGAAGTAGGTGCGCAGCGTGGCGCGCGGCAGTTCGAGGATGAAAAGCTGCCCCAGCTTCTGCTCGGGGGTCAGGGCGGCCATCACCGAATCGACGGTGCGGCGCACCTCGGCCGGGCCGGGCGCCGCGAACCGCAGCGCCGGGTGGTCGTACCCGACGAAGAGCGTATCCAGCGGCGAGGCCATGCGGGCGCGGGCGCTATCCGGGAGGGCCTGCAACACCTCCTGCACCGCCTCGGCGCTGGCTTCGCGCTCCTCGGGGTCGGTGCCCTCGAAGCCGAGGCACGCCAGCGGGAGGAGCGCCAGCAGCCAGCCGAGCGTGCGGAAGGAGGTCGGTAGAGGCCGTATCTTCATGGCGGGTGTGCTCCGGGGGCGCGGCGGCGGTGGCGTACGGGCGCTCCGAAGGAGACGCCTGCCTCAAGAACGTGCCGGGGCCGGTTTGGCTCCCCTGTGTATGCCCTTCTTCGCCTCGCTCCGCCCTGCGCTGCGCCGCCTCCGGCGCGGGCTCGACGCCCAGACGGCCGCCGTGCTGATGCTGGCTCCGCTTCTCATGATCGCGCAGTTCAAGCTGGGCGGGCGCAGCTTCTTCCGCACACATCTCGCCCCGCTGCTGCCCCCCGACGCCACGGGCCTCTGGCCGTGGGCGTGGTGGTTCGGCATGCAGGGCGTGCTGGGCTTCGCCCTGCCGGCGCTCGTGCTGCGCCTGGGCTTCCGGCAGACGGCGGCCGAGGCGGGCCTGGGCCTCGGCGACGCCCGCCTGGCCCTCCGGCTGACGCTCGCCTACGCGGCCGTCGTCGTCGTGGGGGCGTGGTATTTCTCCGCCGGCCTCGCCTTTCAGGCGTCGTACCCCCACTTCCGCGCCGCCGCCTACGACTGGCGGCTGTTCGCACGCTACGAAACGCTATACCTGTGCTACTGGATCGGCTGGGAGTACCTGTGGCGCGGCTTCCTGCTTTTCGGGACGCGCCGCACGCTGGGGTACTACGCCATCCTCGTGCAGGCCATTCCCTTCGCTCTGCTGCACCTTCAGAAGCCCGCCGCCGAGGCCGTGCTGTCGCTGCCGGGCGGCATTCTGCTGGGCCTGCTCGTCTGGCGGTGCCGCGCCTTCTGGGCGGCCGTGCCGCTGCACGCCGTGCAGATGCTGGCCCTGGACTTCTGGTGCGCCCTGCGCCTGCGCAGCGGCGTCGGAGGAGCCGGGCCGGCGGCGCTCGCCGAGGCCCTTCGGGTGGTTTTCGGACCGGCGCCTTGAGGCGTCACCAGCCGTAGCTCAGGCTGAGGAAGTGCCCGGCATTGCCGTAGCCCTCGCGCAGAGGCAGGAAGGCATAGTCCACGGCGAAGGCCCCGATGCCCACGCCCGCCCCGAACGTAAAGCGGCGCACCTCGTCGTTCGTGACGAAACCCGCGCGCACCATGACCATGTCAAGCACCTCGGCTCCCGCCCCCACATGCAGGCGCAGCTCGTCGGGCAGGTCCCCGTCGTCGGAGGCGGGGAACAGGTAGGCGGCCTCGGCCGAGACGAACGTATCGAGCAGCGGCGCGTCGTCGGCGGCTGTGCGGATGCGCAGCGGATATACGGCCGCCCCGGCGCGCGCGGTGCGCGGCAGCGGCGTGGCGAGCGCCCCCAGGTCGGTCATGCGCCCCAGGTGCTGCACGGCGGCTCCGAGCTGAAGGCCGCCCCGGAGCGCTTCGAGCTGCGCCCCCAGGTCGAAGCCATAGCCGGCCGCGTCCTCGGTGTAGATCTGCTCGGAGAGGTACTTGGCCGTCGCGCCTAGGCGCAGCGGCCCGGCGCGGCGCGCGTACGAGAGGCCCGCCGTGAGAAACTGCGCGTGGAACAGACCGTCGGCGGCGCCCGGACCTTCGCGGGCCTCCAGGTCGCCCGCCCCCGAACCGGTCACGAACAGCCCGAAGGCGCCGCGCCGGCCGGCGGCCAGGCGCGCGGCGGCGGCGTAGGCGCGCACGTCGGCGATCCAGCGCACATGCGAGACCGACGCCTGGTTGCCCTCGGCCGCCGCGAGACCGGCCGGGTTCCAATACGTCGAGAAGGCGTCGCGCGTCGAGGCGACGTAGGCGTCGCCGGCTCCGGCGGCGGCGGCCTGCGGGCTGATGCGCAAAAACGCCAGGCCGCTGGCCTGCCCCGACGCCTCCAGCGCCGAGAGGCAACACAGCGCCGCCGCCAAGGCCGCGCAACGATATCCAGACATCCACGCTCTCCGGTTAAACTATCGTTGGTCCTGCAAAAGCACCCGCACCGTCACGAAGTGCAGCCCCGCCGACCCGAAGGGCCCCGGCGCAAAGGCGTACTCGACCTGCGCCCCCAGGTTGCCTAGGGGCTGCGCAATCCGGAAGCCCGCGCTCGGGCGCACGCCCTCGCCGAAGGCCCCGGCTCCGGCGCGCAACGCCAGCGCCTCGACCGGCTTCCACTCGGCCCCCAGGCGCACCCGCCCACGGTGCAGGCGCACGTCGCGGCGGTTGCGCACGAGCGTGGGGGCGTCTCCGATGAGCGCGGCGCCCTGCTCCTCGTAGTCGCCCGTGGTCGCCTCGGAGACGTACTCGGCCAGGAGCAGCAGCCGCCCCTCGGCCAGGGCCGCGTACGAGGCCCCCACGCGCAGGCGCAGCGGGAACGCATCGGTGGTGTTCTTACCCTCGCCCTGGTACACGCTCGACGTGTTCCACCGGTAGCGCGCCAGCAGGTCGTCGGCGGCCAGGCCGAGGCGCAGGCGGCGGCTCAGGCGGGCGCTCAGGCCCACGTTCGCGCCGATGGAAGTAGCCGGCTTGAGGTTCTCGTAAAGGTCCGACCGGTAGAGGTGCAGCCCTACCCCCGCCGAGAGGCGCCGCCCGATGCGCGAGCCGAAGGCCAGGAAAAACTTGAACTCCGACGTGCTCAGCTCGGACGTGTGGTAGCCGCTGTTGTCGCGCCCGTCGATGCCGGAGACGCCGGCATGCACCAGCCCGAGCGCGATGCCCGCGCGCGGCCGCAACGGCGCCGCCGCCTGCAAAAACTGAAGCGACCGGTCCTGCCCCAGCAGCGCCGCCCCGCCCTCGAAGCGCTGCTCGGGGGTGAACGGAGCGAGCGCCGGGTTGTAGTACGGGCTGGCCTCGCCCGAGCCGTCGGCCGCCAGCGCGTTGCCGAGCGCGACGCCGCGCGCGCCGAAGCCCATGCGCGCGAACGCCCCGGCGTACTGCGCCTGCGCCGGGGCCGCCGCAAAAAGCGCCGCCGCCAGCAGCCAGCCGACCTTTCGGTATGCGTGTGGCTTCATGATTATTCGAGCACCAAGATTTTGCCCCAGACCGTGCCGGCGGCCGTCCGGACGGCATACAGGTAGGCCCCGTTGGCCGCCCGAAGCCCGTCGTCGCTGCGGCCGTCCCAGGCGGCTTCGGTTTCGCCGTCGGCATAGACCGTGGGGCGCAAACTGCGGACGAGGTTGTTGGCGAAGTCGTAGATGCGCACCTCCGGCCGGTCGTCGCGGCGGGCCGCAAATCGGATGCGCACGAAGCGGTCGGCGGCGGGCGAGAACGGGTTGGGATAGGCGTACGTAGGCGTCTCGGGCGCGTCCTCGCTCGGCGCGGCCGGGCGCAGGGGCACGTCGGTGCGGTATACGTCCCAGGTCAGGCCGCCGTCGCGGCTGCGCAAGAGGCCGTCGCTCGTGCCGACCCACAGGGCGCCGGGCGTCGTCGCAACGGCGTACACGTCCGCGTTCTCTCTTACGAGGCGGTCGGGGCGCGTGCGGTCGCGGAAGCGGCGTACGCTCGTCCAGGTGACGCCGCCGTCGCCGGAGAGGAACAGCCCGCTCTCCCGGCCCGCCGCGTACACCGTGTCGCCGCGAAACGCGAAGTCGATGACCCGCTCGCCGAGCAGCACCTGCTCGAAGGTTTCGCCGCCGTCGCGCGTGACGGTCACGCCGTTGACGCTGCGCTGCGCCGTTTCGCTGCGCCCGGCGCTGAGCGTCGCCATCCAGACGGGATTGCGCCCCGGCAGCGGCTGCTCCTCGACCGAGAGCACCCAGCTTCCGGTCAGGCCGCCGGGCGTGCCGTCGGCGGCGCGGCGCACCCAGCTTTGGCCGCCGTCCGTGGAGCGGTTGATGCCTTTGGGCGTGCCGGCCCACACCGTCCCGGTTTCATCGACGAGCACCGAGAAGGCCGTGAAGTTGTAATGCCCCCCCGGCGTGCCGCCGCGCGGGTTGAGCGTGAAGTTGTACGCGCCCTCGGGCGAGATCCGGTCGAGGCTGTCGGGCGGCAGCACGATGCGCTGCCAGGTGCGGCCGCCGTCGCGGCTGCGGCGCAGCCCGCTGGCCCAGCCCGCCACCCACACCTCGCCGGTGCGCGGGTCGTAGTCGATGTCGTAGGGCGGGCTTTGCTGCGGCACGATGATCGGGAGGGCCGCAAGCGTGTTGGCGCCGTAGCGCTCGGTGGTGGCGCCCGGGGCGTCGATCTGCGGGAAGCGGTACGCAAAGGTGCGCCCCCCGTCGGTCGAGACGAGGAAGCCGGCGGCTACGGGCACGTCCTCGGCGCCCTCGCGGACGGTGTAGCCCAACCCCACCCACACCACCGACCCCTCTACGTCGATGGAGAACACGCGGTTGCGCGTGCCCGCCAGCGAGTCGGCATCGGCGCGAAGCCAGTTGCGGCCGTCGGCGGGCAAGAGCGCCTCGGGCATCGCCGCCGAAAGCCGCGTCTGCGCCCAGGCCCCCGTCGCAAGCGCCAAAGCGGCGCTCACCGCGCACGCCCACGCGGCGTAGCGGCCGGCAAGGCTCCGCAAGGCCCTTTCTGAATGCATCATAAACACGGGGCGGGCGCAGGCGCGCGCCGGGCTACTGAATGGTGATGGACTTCTCGAACCTCTCGCTCACGAGGCCGGTGCGGTCGGTCGCCTGGAACGTGAACACCTGCACGCCGGGGGTGGCGCGGTCCACGCTGAAGCGCGCGGTAAAGCGCCCGTCGCCGGCGACGGCGTCGCCCTGGGTGCGGCCGTCGTCGAACATGTCGAAGGTGAACCGGGGGGCCGTGCCCGCCACGCGCACCACCGTGCCGTCGCCGTCGGGGTCGGTCACGGTCGCCACGATGGTTAAGTCGGTGGGCGGGCGCACCACCTCGGGGGTGTTCTCCACGGCCACGATGCGCGGGCGGCTGCCGGCGGCGACGTAGTTGAGCAGGCCGCGCACGTCGTTGCCGATCTGCCCGGCGTCATCGACGGCGTAGACGAGCAGGGTGTACTTGCCCACCTCGCCCCGGGGCAGTTCGAGCGTGAGCGCGCCGGCGTAGCGGTCGGCGCCGGCCGGCGCCAGCGCGCCCTCGGCCACGGGCCGCTCGCGCAGCGCGGGCGCCTGCACCACATAGCGCACCGCCTCGATGCGCCCGCCGGGGTCGCGGGCCGTCACCGAGAGCGTCACGGGCGTCCGGACCAGGTCGCCCGCGACCTCCCCGCCCGGCGGCAGGGCCGAGAGCGAGACGGCGTGCGGCGAAAACGCGAGGTCGGAGACGGTCGGGGGGCGGTCGTCGGAGGGCGGGCCGGGGGCCGCGTCGCAGGCGGCCAAGCCGCAGAGCGCCGCGCCCAGCAGAAACAGCCGGTGGGAAACACGCATAATGCCGATACGGTCGTGGCGAAAAGTCAAAACAGCAGAAACGCGACCTCGTACCAATTACATCATGCGCGCGCGGCAGGCGAAGGGGATGCGAAACGGCCGGGGGACAGCGGCTTGCGCCCCCGAACGGCGTGCAGTATACGCCGGGGGGGCCGCCAAAAACAAGGCGCTCGGGGGCGCCCGCTTCAGCGGGCGGGCGCGCGCCGCCGCCCCGCCGGCAGCGCCAGCGGCGCCGCGCCGAGGGCCGCCAGCACGAGCGGCCACCAGCGCCCCTCGGCCAGGTTGTAGTTCTGGATCAGCTCCTCCCACGAGTGGCCCGCCGCGTAGCGCCCGAACCCGAACTCGCAGGCGACCGTAGCGCTCACCCACCCCGCCGAGAGCGCCGCACGCTGCTTCGGGCGCAGCCCCGGCAGTCCGCGCAGGCAGACCCAGGCCAGCCCCACGAGCAGCCCGCCGCCCGTCGCGGCGCTCAGAGCCGCCGCCGGGCGCGCGCCCAGGCGCGGCGCCAGCACGAACTCGCGCAGATAACCATTGCCGACCATGCCCGCCAGCATGGCGAGCCACGTTCCGGCGGCCCGCGCCGCCAGGCGAGAAGATTGGGGAGACATGACGGAAGCCTTCAGAGGATGTAGACGGGACGGATGCTGAAACAGAGGACAAAGATAATAAGAGCCAGAATGCCCAGCCGGCGGCGGCGCGGCGTCAGGGGCATTTCGCGCAGGACGGGCGGATGGTCCACCTTCACCACCAGCACGATCAGGAGCGTAAACATCAGCCAGCCGCTGTAGCCGAAGCCGGAGAGCAGCCCGGGGGCATGGTACGCCGCCAGGGCCGCCCCCAGCAGCCCGAGCAAACCGGGCGCGATGATCCGGTGGTCGGCGTCGAAGATGCGGTGCAGGTAGAAGAACAGCAGCGCCGCCAGGCCCGCCCATGCCCCCGCGCCCCAGTATGGCCCCGACGCCTGCACGTCCGGCAGCACGTCCGAGGCGAAGCCGATGGCCCCCGAGAGCAGCAGCACGTACAGGAACGCGCGCGCGATGCGCCCGTGCCAGCGCGGCCCGACGAGCGTGTAGAGGATGTGCCCCCCATCGAGCTGGCCGGCAGGCAACAGGTTCAGCGCCGTGAAGAACAGCCCCAGCCACGCCGCCACGAGCACCGGGTAATGGTAGATCTCGTACATCGGCGGCGTGTTCGGAAACAGCGACGAGAGCCCCCAGAACAGCAGCGTCTGCCCGAAGACGAGCGACACGCTGCCCTCCGAGGCCGGCTCGGCGAGCATGTGGGCGGGGTAGCGCCCGTGCTCCAGGATGAACGCCTTGAGCGCGGCGTGCCCCTCCATGTCCAGCAGGTAGCTGGGCTCCGGAAGCGTCAGGAGCGCCCCGACGAGCAGCGCCAAAGCCACCACGAAGCCCGCCAGCGGCCCCGAGGCTCCCACGTCGAAAAGCTTGCGCGTGTCGGGGATGGCCTCGCGGATGCGGATGACCGCGCCCATCGTGCCGAACAGGATGAGCGGCATCGGCAGGTAGTACGGCAGCGACGTGTCGATGCGGTGGCGCCGCGCGGCGAAGTAGTGGCCGAACTCGTGCACCGTCAGGAAGCACAGCAGCCCCGCCGTGAACACGAGCCCGTCGGGGACGAACCACCAGGCGCCCAGATGCTCGAAGCGGAGCGCGCGCCCGGCGAGCGTCCCGCCGGAGTAGGTCGTCGAAGCGGCCGTCAGCAGGAAAAGCAGCAGGTGCAGGGCGTAGCGGGGGCGCGGCGCGGGGGGCGGCGTCTCGGGCAGGGCGGGCGAGTAGCGTGGTTCCACAACGATGCGATCAGAAGGGTTAGCGGCCGGCCTCAGCCGAGCGTCGCCAGGGCCGCCTCGATGCGGTCCATGGCCTCGGCCAGCGTCGGCAGGGCGGCGGCGTACGAGATGCGCACCCCGAGCCGGTCGCCGAAGGCCGAGCCGGGCACGAGCGCCACGTGCGCCTGCTCCAGCAGCCAGCGGCACACGTCGTCGCCGTCGGAGAGCGCCGCGCCGCCGGGCGTGCGCCGCCCGACCAAACCGCCCACCTGCGGAAACAGGTAGAACGCGCCGGCAGGGCGGGGGCAGTCGAGGCCCGGCATCTGCGCCAGGCGCCCCAGCAGGTAATCGCGCCGCTCGCGGAACGAACGGACCATCCGGCGCACCGGTTCCGGCCCCATCGCCAGGGCCGCCAGCCCCGCCTGCTGCGAGATGCTGCCGGGCCCGGAGGTCGTATGGCTCTGGATCTTCGAGGCCGCGCGCGCCAGCGGCTCCGGGGCCGCCAGATAGCCCAGGCGCCACCCCGTCATGGCATACGCCTTCGAGAAGCCGTTGACCGTGAGCGTGCGTTCGTACATGCCCTCCAGCGCTGCGAACGACACGTGCGCGCCCTCGAACAGGATGTACTCGTAAATCTCGTCCGAGAGCACGTACACCTCGGGGCGCCGGGCAAGCACCCCCGCGAGGGCCTCCAGCTCGGCGCGCGTGTACACCGCCCCCGTCGGGTTCGAGGGCGTGCAGAGGATGAGCAGGCGCGTGCGCGGCGTCAGGGCGGCCTCCAGCGCTTCCGGGCGCAGCTTGTAGCCGTCGGCGGCGCGCGTCGGCAGCGCGACGGGCGTCGCCCCGGAAAGGCGCGTCATCTCGGGGTAGCTCACCCAGTACGGCGCCGGAATCAGCGCCTCGTCGCCGGGGCGGCACAGGGCCTCGATGCAAAGCGCCACGGACTGCTTGGCGCCGTTCGAGCAGACGATCTGCCGGGGGCTATAGCGGCAGCCGTTCTCGCCCAGCAGCTTCGCGGCGATGGCCTCGCGGAGCGCGTACAGGCCGTCGCTCTCGGTGTACCGCGTGAAGCCGCTGCGAATGGCGGCGATGCCCGCCTCGGCAATCGGCGCGGGCGTGTCGAAGTCCGGCTCGCCGGCGCACAGGCTGATGACCGGCAGGCCCCGGCGCGTCATTTCGAGCGCGCGTGCGGACATGGCCATCGTCGCCGAGGGGCGGATCGCCTCGACGCGGGGGTTGAGCGCAGCGGCGCGGGAAGGCTCCGGCATGGCGGCGTTCAGGCGGCCTCCTCGCGGCGCCGGGCCAGCGCCGCGGCCACGGGCGGCGGCACGAACGAAGTCACGTCGCCGCCCCAGTGAAAGATTTCGCGCACGATCGAGGCGCTGACGAAGGCGTGCTCCTCCGAGGTCATGAACAGCACCGTCTCGATGTCGGGGTTGAGGCGGCGGTTGGCGAAGGCCATGCGCAGCTCGTAGTCGAAGTCGGTCACCTGGCGCAAGCCGCGCACCATGGCCGCGGCCCCCAGGCGCCGCGCCGCCTCCACCACGAGGCCCTCGAAGGCCGAGACCGACACGCCGGGCAGGTGGGCGGCGCTCTCGCGGGCGAGGGCGCAGCGCTCCTCGATCTCGAAAAGCGTCTTCTTGGTGTGGTTCACGGCCACCACCAGTTCCACCCGGTCGAAGACGCGCACGGCGCGGCCGAGGATGTCGAGGTGGCCGTTCGTGATCGGGTCGAACGAGCCGGGGTAGATCGCCAGATGATGGCGTGCGGACATAGCGGCTTACTCCTGGTCGTCGGGGGCCTCGGGCGGGGCGAACACCGATACGATGGTGCGCCCGTAGGGACGGCTCGTGAGCAGATCCGGATGCGCCGCGAACGCGTGGCGCACGTCGTGCTCCAGGATGAACAACCCGTCGGCCGAGACATGCGGTAGAATTAGCGCGGGCAGGTCGGCAAGCTGCGGCAGGTCGTAAGGCGGGTCGGCCAGCGCCAGGTCCCACGGGCGGCCCGCGTAGCGCTGCATGAACTGCACCGCGTCGGCGCGCAGGAAGGCGCACGCCTCCTCGACCTCCAGGGTTTGGGCGTTCTTGCGCGTGAACTTGAGCACCTCGGCGTTCGACTCGACGAACGTGACGGCGGCGGCGCCCCGGCTGAGCGCTTCCAGCCCGAGCGCCCCGGTGCCGGCGAACAGGTCGAGCACCTGCGCCCCGTCGAGGTCCATGCGGCTTTCGACGAGGTTGAAGAGCGACTCGCGGGTGCGGTCGGTGCTGGGGCGGGTCAGCAGGCCCTTGGGCGCCGTGAGCACCCGGCGCTTGTACTGTCCGGCTATGATGCGCATGGCGGAGCGGTTTGCGGCGGAGGTCTCACCTAGAGCACGCCTCCGATGCAGGGGACGTACATTTCGGCCTCGAACGTCCCGGAGAGGCTCACCGGGTCGAGCACGACGATTTGCGTGGGGTTGAGCACCTCGGGCGCGGCCCCGAAAATCTGCCCGACGAGCGGCGCGTCGGCCAGGTCGAAGCGGCTGCCGTAGGTGAACAGGCTCGTCACCTGACGCGGATGCAGGCGCAACTGCCGGAGCAGGCTCACGGCGAAGAACAGGCAGTCGTCGGGGTTGAGCGCCGGGGCCCAGTGGCTGTAGTGCCAGCGGCCGCTCCGGCACAGCGTAAACTCGACGTGCTCGGGGTGCCAGCCGATGGCGAGCGCATAGTCCGGCGTTTCGGGCTCCGGGGGGCGGCCTTCGGCGCAGGCGTCGAGGCGGCGCGCCCGGATGCGGTTCATGAGCGCGGCGGCGCCGTAGGTGCTCAGGCGGTACTGCACCTCGGCCTCGGGCAAAAGGCGCATCACCCGGCGGATGCGCGCGCCGACGGCCTCGGGCAGGGCCAGGGCATGCCGCCAGGCCAGCGGCCCCTCGGGCGTCTGCTCCTCGAAGACCGTCTCGACGGCCGCCACGCGGCGCGGCGGGCCGCCTTCGTCCAGCACGCTCGCCTCGGCCTGGAGCCGCTCGTGCACCTCGGCCTCGGGCAGGCCGGGGGGCGTGGGGGCGAAAAACGAAAGGCAGTCCGGCGGATGCACCGTCACGTTGAAGACGCCGGCCCGCGAGCCGGAGAACACGTCGTAAAGCGCTTCGCCGATGGTGTCGAGGTAGCCCGACTCGGCCTCGCCGAAGACCTCGCGCGACGCCTCGAACTCGAAGTAGCAGCTCCCGAGGCGCAGCAGCCGGCAGCGGCGGCCGTACTGCTCGACCTCGGCATAGCGAAGCACCGATCCGCTCAGGTCGAATCCCGCCGATATCCGCGTTTCTTTCGCCAAAGTCTTCCGGGGAGCGTGCACGAGGAGGGGGCGCCGGCGCCCCGGCGAGCAATGCGGCAAAATAGGCGGGACGCCCGCGAAATGCAACGCAGGCTGCTTTTACGCGCCCGCTGCGACGGCGCCTGCCGCATTTTGCGGTACATTGAGCCCCCGACCTTCCCGGCAGCCAGCCCCGCCCTAGCGCCCGTGACCAACCTGCTCATCAACATCGACCACATCGCCACGCTGCGCAACGCGCGCCGGGAGACGTTCCCCGACCCGGTGCATGCCGCCGTGCTCTGCGAAGCCGCCGGCGCCGACGGCATCGTGTTCCACCTGCGCGAGGACCGCCGCCACATCACCGACCGCGACGTGCGCCTGCTCAAACAGGTCGTCCGGACGAAGCTCGACTTCGAGCTTTCGGCCAACGCGGACGTGGTGGGCGTCTGCTGCGAAGTGCAGCCGCACCTGGCGACGCTCGTGCCGGAGCGCCGCGAGGAGGTGACGACCGAGGGCGGCCTGGACGCCATCGGGTCGCGGGCGCGCCTGGAGCAGGTCATCCCCCGGCTCTACGACGCCGGCGTGCAGGAGGTGGCCCTGTTCATAGAGCCCGAGCCCGACCAGGTGGCGGCTTCGCACGCGCTCGGGGCCAACTGCGTCGAGTTCCACACGGGCGCCTACGCCGCCGCCGCCACGGACGCCGCGCGCCGCGCCGAGGCCGCGCGCGTGGGCCGCGCCGCCGAAGCCGCCTTCGCCCTCGGGATGCAGGTGCACGCCGGCCACGGCCTCGACTACCACAACTACGGCCTGTTCCGCGCCGCCGTGCCCCATCTGCACGAGGTCTCGATAGGCTTCGCCGTGGTGGCCCGCGCCGTCCTCGTCGGCCTCGACACGGCCGTGCGCGACATGCTCCGGTTGGTAAAACCCTGAACGCATGGAACCGGAAGCCTTTCTCTTCGAGCCCGTCCCCGAGGGCCACAAAAGCGGCTACGTAGCCCTGGTGGGCAAGCCCAACGTCGGCAAAAGCACCCTGCTCAACAGCCTCGTCGGGCGCAAGCTCTCCATCGTGACGCAGCGGCCGCAGACGACGCGCCACCGCATCCTCGGCATCGTCTCGGGCGAAGCGCACCAGATCATCTTCCTCGACACGCCCGGCCTCATCAAGCCGCGCTACCGCCTCCAGGAGTCGATGATGTCGGCGGCGCGCACCGCCATCGACGAGGCCGACCTGGTGATCTTTATGGCCGACGCCACGCGCGACGACCCGGACACGTTCAGCCTCGGGCACATCACGGGCCGCCCGGCGCTGCTGGCCCTCAACAAGATCGACCTGACGGAAGAAGCCCGCCTGGCGCCGCTCGTCGAAGCGTATTGCGGGCTGCACGCCTTTGACGGCGTCTTTCCGGTCTCGGCGCGCACCGGCCAGGGCGTAGGCCGCCTGCTCGACGCCGTGCTGGAGCGCCTGCCCGCAGGCCCGCCCTTCTACCCCCGCGACACCATCAGCGAGCACCCGGAGCGCTTCTTCGTGGCCGAGCTTATCCGCGAGCAGATCTTCAAGCAGTTCCGCGAGGAGGTGCCCTATGCCGCCCAGGTCAACATCGTCGCCTTCGACGAGCGCGGGGACGGCAAGGACTTCATCGACGCCGAGATCGTCGTCGAGCGCGAGACGCAGAAGGGCATCCTCATCGGCAAGAAGGGCGCGGCGCTCAAAAAGGTGGGCGTGGCCGCGCGGGCGCAGATCGAGGCGTTTCTGGACAAGCCGGTGTACCTGCAACTGCACGTCAAGGTGCGCGAGGACTGGCGCAACCGCGACGGCTTCCTGCGCTCGTTCGGCTACGACTGAGCCGCGCCCTATACGAGGCTTACGCCCAGCCCTTCGCCGACGAGCCGCCGCAGCGGCTCGGGAACGTCGGCCTCGGGCAGGCGGTGCCGCTCGAAGGCGCGCCGCCGGGGGTAGCGCTTGCGCAGCGCGTTGAAGCAGGCGCCGTCGGCGGGCGGGCACGCCTTGAGGCGGCGGCTGTCGGCCTCGATGTCGTACATCTGCCGGACGAGCGCAGCGGCCCACGCCTCGGGGTCCGCCTCGGGGCCCGCCTCGGCGGCGGGCGCCCGGAGCAGCAGCCGGCCGGCCGGGCCGGGAGCCAGCGCGGCCTCGGCCTCCCAGGCGCTTTGCCGCCCGAGAC
>CBDTTW010000025.1:0-24084 GCA_965363675.1 uncultured Rhodothermaceae bacterium | reverse complement strand
GCCGGGAGCCCCGGGGCATAGCGCAACCCGCGCACGCCCATTGTATCTTGCCGCATCTCCCCTCACCCCCCTGCTTGCTGCCATGGCCGACACTCCCGACGCCCCGACGACCCCCGAAGCGCCGCAGGCGCAACCCGCCGCGGAGCCTGCCGCCCCCGCCCCGGCGGCCGCCGCCGAGCCCGCTCCCGCTTCCGTGACGGCGCCCGCTGCCGAGCCGACGCCCGCTGCCGAGCCGGCGCCTACCCCGACGCTCAGCCTGCTCGACCGCTACACGGCGCACTACCCGGCGTGGGGGCGCGAGTTCGCCCGCAAGTACTTCACCAAGACGCTCACGCAGTTCCTCCTGCACGGCAACGTCCGCGACCTCGTGCCGACGCTGGACGACGCCGGCCGCCCCGAGTACCTGACGCTGCGCGAGTTCTTCCTGAAGGATCTGTTCGCCGCCCGGGACATCGTCGTCTTTTTCGACCGCTCCACCGGCATCCACTTCGCCGATGCGGCCTCGCAGAAGGACTTCAACCGCGCCCTCTCCGGCTACGACACCATCTTCGGCACCGACTACGCGCAGAAGCTGCCCAAGGACCCCGTCCGCGTGTTCGCCGTGCTCGAAAACTACTTCCGCATCCGCCTGGCCGACGGCAAGCGGATCGCCTTCGTCATCGACTTCGCGGAAACCGTCGTCCCGATGGCCGAAGCCTCGGCGTACTCGGCCGAGGACCGCAACGCGCTCGTCTTTCTGCAAAAGTGGTCGCTCGACCCGCTGTTTCTCCGGAGCGACTTCACGGCGCTGCTGATTACGGAGAACCTGAGCAACCTCAACCAGCAGATCGTCCAGAGCCCCTACACGGCCGAGATCCTCATCCCGATGCCGACCGAGGCGGACCGCCTTGCGTTCATCCAGCATTACCTCCAGGGCCGCGAAGCCGCCTTCGAGAGCCACTCGGACGTGAACACGGCCACGCTCGCCAAAAACACCGCCGGACTCAACTGCATCCAGCTTCGCAGCATCATGGCCGACGTACTCGAAAACCGGCTGCGGCTGACGTTCGAGGCGCTCTCCGACCAGAAGAAGGAGATGATCGAGGCGGAGGCGTACGGCATGCTGGAGTTCGTCGAGACGGACTACACGCTCGACCTGGTGGCGGGGCATGCGCACGCCAAGGAGCACCTGAAGGCCGCCGCCGAGGCGCTGCGCAACGGCCGCCCGGACGTGCTGCCGATGGGCTACCTCGTCAGCGGTCCGGTGGGCACCGGCAAGACCTTCCTGATTACGTGCTTCGCCGGCGAGATCGGCATCCCGATGGTGCTGCTCAAGAACTTCCGCAGCCAGTGGCAGGGCGTCACGGAGGGCAACCTGGAGAAGATCCTGCACTTGCTCGAAGCCATGACCCCCGTAGCCGTCATGATCGACGAGGCCGACGCGGCGCTCGGCAACCGCGACGCCCAAGGCGACTCGGGCGTTTCGCAGCGCGTCTTCGGGAAGATCGCCTCGTTCATGAGCAACCCGAAGCACCGGGGGCGCATCCTGTTCTTCCTGCTCACGGCGCGCCCCGACCTGATGCCGATTGACCTCAAGCGCCAGGGCCGCGCCGAGGAGCACATCGCCCTGTTCTACCCCACCACGCGCGAGGAGCGCGAGGAGCTGCTGCGCGTGATGCTCCGGCGCACCGGAGTGAGCCTGCCTACGGAGGCTTTGCCGGAGTCGCTGCTCAACGGCGAACGCACGCTCAGCGGCGCCGACATGGAAGCCCTGCTCACGCGCGCCAAGTTCCGGGCGGCCGCCGACGGCGGGGCCGAGGCGACAGTTACGCCGGAGATCCTGTCGGAGGTCGTCGAGGACTTCATCCCGCCGACCTACCCGCTGGAGGTGGAGCTGCAAACGCTCGTGGCCGTGCTCGAATGCACGAGCAAGCGCCTGCTGCCCCTGGAGCATCGCAACCGGGAGCGCGAGAGCATCGTGCGGCGCATCGAGGAGCTGAAGCGGCTGGTGCGCTAGCTTTCTAGCGGCGCGTCGTGATGACGATGACGCCGTTGGCCCCGCGCGAGCCGTAGATAGAAGTCGAGGCGGCATCCTTCAGGACGGTGATCGAGGCGATATCCGTCGGGTTGACGGGGACGTAGCCGCCCTGCACCGTGAGCGGGATGCCGTCGAGCACGAAGAGCGGCTCGGAACTGCCCATGACCGAGGTGGCGCCCCGCACCCGGATGCGCAGCCCCCCGCCGGTCTGCTCGACGTAGACGCCCGAGACGCGGCCCTGGAGCATGCTGGCGAGCGAGGTAGCGCCGCCCTGCCGCTGCACCGCGTCCACGTCCACGGAGGAAGCAGCGCCCGTCATCAAGTCCTTGTCGATGCTGCCGTACCCGACGTTTATTTTCTCCCTCGCCGCCTCTTCCCGCACTTCGCGGGCGCCCGAGCAGCCCATGCCCGCCAACGCCGCAAGGCACAGGAACGTTAGCCGGACGGTCCAAACAGTCGCCTTTTTCATACGCAGGGTCCTCGGTAAACGGGAATGGAGAATGACGCGCGGCGGCCGCCGGCCCCGGCGGCGCGCCGGCTGCTACGATCTGTAACCGGGCGCGCCGGGATAGGTTGTTATCCTCCATAAAGTTACAATTTACTCGGATCACAAACGGCTTTTGAACTTCGAGCGCTTCGCGGCGCCGGCGCTTGGCCGAAGCGCGCCGGGAAACGAGGGGCCGCTTTACATGCCGCGCCGGAAGGCGTAGCTTCCGCTTCCAGTTTTGCGAGGCTACCCCCTTTACCACACCCCTACCGGCGCAGCGCCGGGCCAGGCACACGGATGGTTGCAATGGATGAGCAGTTGCGCGCGGCGACGGAAGCGTTCTGCGCGCGCATGGCCGAGGCGGGGCGCTTCCGGCGCGCGTCGCATCAGGGCGCGCCGACGCACCGCGAGGTGGCCCACCTCGTCCGACTGGCGCGGCGGGTGCTTTTTCCGGGCTACTACACGGCGGCTCCGCCCCTTCCGCTGCGGCAGGCGCTCGGACAGCTTTTCACGGCCGCCGCGCGCTTGGCCGCCGCCGCCATGCCCCCCGACCACCCCGACGGCGCGGCGCGCGGGCAGGAAATCGCCTATGAGCTGCTGGAGCAACTTCCCGAGATCAAGGCGCTCCTCGACGACGACGTGCGCGCCGCCTACGAGGGCGACCCGGCGGCCAAAAGCCCCGACGAGGTTATCTTCAGCTATCCCGGCTTACTCGCCCTGACGCTTTACCGGCTGGCGCATGCGCTCGAGCGCCTGGAGACGCCCTATGTGCCCCGCATGATGACCGAGCTGGCCCACAGCCGCACCGGCATCGACATCCACCCCGGCGCGCGCATCGGCCGCAGCTTCTTCATCGACCACGGCACCGGCGTCGTCATCGGCGAGACCACCCGCATCGGCGACCGGGTGCGCCTCTACCAGGGCGTCACGCTCGGGGCGCTCAGCCTGCCCCGCGACGCCGGCGAGCGCTACCGCAACCTGCGCCGCCACCCTACCATCGAGGACGACGTGATCATCTACGCCAACACCACCATCCTCGGGGGGACGACCGTCATCGGGGCGCGTTCGATCATCGGCGGCAACAACTGGATCACGGAAAGCGTTCCTCCCGACACGCGCGTCACCGCGACGCGTCCGCAACTGACCTTCACCCCTCGCTCCTGACCACCCGCATGAACCTGTACCCGAACGTCACGCAGGCCATCGGCCGTACGCCGATGGTGCGCCTCAACCGCATGGCCGCCGAGACCGGCGCCGAGATCTGGTGCAAGCTGGAGTTTCAGAACCCCTGCTCCAGTGTGAAAGACCGCATCGGGGCCGCCATGATCGACGCCGCCGAGCGCGACGGCCGGATCCGCGAGGGCACGCTGATCGTCGAGCCGACGAGCGGCAACACGGGCATCGCCCTGGCCTTCGTCTGCGCCGCGCGCGGCTACCGCCTGCTGCTGACGATGCCGGAGACGATGAGCCTGGAGCGGCGCGCCCTGCTCAAGCACCTGGGCGCGGAACTGGTGCTCACGCCGGGCGAGAAAGGCATGTCCGGGGCCATCGCCGAGGCGCAGGAAATGGCCGAGCGCGAGCAAAGCGTGTTCATGCCCAACCAGTTCAACAACCCCGCCAACCCGGAAGTTCACCGCCGCACGACGGCCGAGGAAATCTGGAACGACACCGAAGGCCGCGTCGACATTTTCATTGCCGGCGTAGGCACGGGCGGCACCATCACGGGCGTGGGCGAGGTCATCAAGGAGCGCAAGCCCTCCTTCAAGGTCATCGCCGTCGAGCCCTCGAACTCGCCGGTGCTCTCGGGCGGCAGCCCCGGCCCGCACAAAATCCAGGGCATCGGCGCGGGCTTTGTGCCCGGCAACCTCAACCCGAACGTCATCGACGAAGTCATTACGGTCTCGAACGACGACGCCTTCGCCGTAGCGCGCGAGGCGGCCAAGCGCGAAGGGCTGCTGTGCGGCATTTCCTCCGGCGCGGCCCTCTGGGCGGCGATGCAGGTGGCGGCCCGTCCCGAGAGCGCCGGCAAGACCATCGTCACGGTGCTGCCGAGCACCGCCGAGCGCTACATGAGCACGCCGCTCTTCGCGGAAAACTAGGCGCGCAGCAGAGGCGGGGCGCGGAAACCTGCGCCCCGCAAGGCTCACTTCGGAAGGGAAAACGGGCGGCGTGGTTTATATTAGGCCCTGAATTACCGCCGGGGTCCCTCCGAACTGCATGTCCGTCACGCTCAAGCGCCACAGCGTCCTGCCCGGCTTCGGGCTCTCGCTCGGCTTTACGCTCGTCTACCTCTCGCTGCTGCTGCTCTTGCCGCTGACGGTGCTTTTCCTGCGCACCGCCTCGATGGGCTGGGCGGAGTTCCTCGCCGCCACGACGGCGCCGCGCGTGCTGGCCGCCTACCGCCTCTCCTTCTACGCCTCCTTTGCCGCCGGGCTCATCAACAGCGTGTTCGGGCTGCTCGTGGCGTGGGTGCTCGTGCGCTACGATTTTTTCGGCCGCCGCGTCCTCGACGCCATCGTGGACCTTCCGTTTGCGCTGCCGACGGCGGTGGCAGGCATCAGCCTGACGAGCGTGCTGGCCCCGGACGGCTGGATCGGACGGTTCATCGCGCCGCTCGGCATCGAGACCATCTACGCGCCGTTCGGCATCATCGCCGCGCTTACGTTCATCGGGCTGCCGTTCGTCGTGCGGACGGTGCAACCGGTGCTGGAGGACCTGGACCTCGGGGCCGAGGAAGCCGCGGCCAGTCTCGGGGCCTCGCGCTGGCTGACGTTCCGGCGCGTGACGCTGCCCTCCATCGCCCCGGCGCTGCTCACCGGCTTTGCCCTCTCGTTTGCGCGCGGCCTCGGCGAGTACGGCTCGGTCGTGTTCATCTCGGGCAACATGCCCTTCCGCACCGAGATCGTGCCGCTGCTCATCATGACAAAGCTGGAGCAGTACGACTACGAGGGCGCCACGGCCATTGCCGTGGTGATGCTGGCGGCCAGTTTCGTGCTGCTGCTGAGCATCAACCTGTTGCAGCGGTACACCGGCCACCGCGCGGTTCTCTAAACCCAACGCATCCGCTATGGCCGCAGGCCGCAAGCCCGACACCGAAGCCACCACCGAACCCCCGTGGGTGCGCGCGCTGCTCATCGGGGCGGCGCTGCTTTTCATTACGGTGTTTCTGCTGGCTCCGCTCGCGGCGGTCTTTACCCAAGCCTTCAGCGAAGGCGTGTGGGTGTACCTGAAGGCCATCGCCGATCCCTACGCCCTGGCGGCCATCCGGCTGACGCTGCTGACGGCGTTCGTCTCGGTGGTGCTCAACACGCTTTTCGGCGTCGCCGCGGCCTGGTGCATCACCCGCTTCGACTTCAAGGGGCGCTCGCTCCTGCTGACGCTCATCGACCTGCCGTTCACGATTTCGCCCGTGATCTCGGGGCTTATCTTCGTGCTGCTTTTCGGAAGCACAGGGCTGTTCGGGCCGGCCCTCGCCGCGGCGGATCTCCGCGTCGTCTTCGCCGTGCCGGGCATTGTGCTGGCGACAGTGTTCGTCACGTTTCCGTTCGTGGCGCGCGAGCTGATCCCCCTCATGCAGGAGCAGGGCGCGGCCGAAGAAGAAGCCGCCGCGACGCTCGGCGCCGGAGGCTGGCAGATCTTCCGCCGCGTGACGCTGCCGAACATCCGCTGGGGCCTGCTCTACGGGGTCATCCTGTGCAACGCGCGCGCCATGGGCGAGTTCGGCGCCGTCAGCGTGGTTTCGGGCCACATCCGGGGCGTCACGAACACGCTGCCGTTGCAGGTCGAGATTCTGTACAACGAGTACAACTTCGCGGCGGCCTTCGCCGTGGCCTCTCTCCTGACGCTGCTGGCGCTGCTGACCATCGTCGGCAAAACCATCGCCGAGCGGCATACCCATCTGCGCTAGGCCGGGGGCTTCGCCTTGCCCTTGAAAGCCGCAACGGCTATTTTGGAGACGCCGCCTGCGCGCAACGGGTTCCTCCGGAACCGCTTCGGTGGGGCGGCGCCACCAGCCTTTCCTCCAGCCGCACGTTCCTCATGCGTTTCGACCAATCTTCCGGGCTCAGCCGCCGCCGCTTCCTCGCGGGCGCCGGAGCCGCCGCGCTCAGCTTCAGCATCATGCCCACCGCGACGGCCCTGGGCAGCCGCGCCAACTCCACCGTTCAACTCGGCCTCATCGGCTGCGGCGGGCGCGGCAGTTGGATCGCCAGCTTGTTCGAGGAGCAGGGGGGCTTCAAGGTGGCCGGCATCGCGGATTACTTCCGCGACCGCGCGGACGCGGGCGGCGCCAAGTTCAAAGTCGCCCCGGCGCAGCGCTACACCGGCCTGATGGGCTATCAGCGCCTGCTGGCGCAGCCGGGCATCGACGCCGTGGCGATTGAAAGCCCGCCCTACTTCCACCCCGAGCAGGCGAGGGCGGCCGTCGAGGCGAACAAGCACGTCTACCTCGCCAAGCCGGTCGCCGTGGACGCCCCCGGCTGCCGCACCGTCGAGGACAGCGCCCGCGAGGCGAAGGCGCGCAAGCTCGCGTTCCTCATCGACTTCCAGACGCGCCAGAGCCCGCTTTTCCAGGAAGCCTTGCGCCGCGTGCATGCCGGCGACATCGGCAAGATCGCGTGGGGCGAGGCCGCTTACCTGGCCGGCAGCCCGTGGTCGGACCAGGACCGTTACCTGGAGGAAGACCCGCGCAACCCTGAAAACCGCCTGCGCGCGTGGGGCCTGGACCGGACGCTCTCGGGCGACATTATCGTCGAGCAGAACATCCACACCATCGACGTGATGAACTGGATCATGCAGGCTCCGCCCGAAGACGCCGCCGGCATCGGCGGCCGCACGGTCCGCCGCGACAAAGGCAACTGCTGGGACCATTTCACGGTGCTCTACCGCTACCCGGAGGGCGTCGGGATGAACTTCGCCTCGCGCCAGTTCGAGGGGCACGGCACGCAGGAGGGCATCACGAACCGGGCATTCGGGCAAGACGGCGTGCTCGAAACGAACTACTTCGGCGAGGTGAAGATCTCCGGCAACAAGCCGCTCCCGGTGGGCACGACGGGCAACCTCTACCGCGACGGCGCCTTCGCCAACATTATCCAGTTCCACGACGACATCACGAAGGGCCGCTACGACCACCCGACGGTCGCTCCGGGCGTGCAGAGCAACATGCTTTGCATCCTCGGCCGCGAGGCCTCCTACCAGCGCGCGACGCTGCGCTGGGACGACTTGCTCAAGGACACGACGCGCCTGGAAGCCGACCTTTCCGGCCTCGTCAGCTAGGAAACGCCGCCGGCCGGCCCTATACCCAGCGCCGCACCGTGGCCCGGTAGCGGCGGTAGGGCTGGCCGAACGTGCGCTCCAGGTACGCCTCCTCCCGGCGGATGACGAGCAGCGTCAGGAGCAGCACCAGCAGCGGGGCCAGCATGAGGGGCCACCACAGCCGGAGCAGCAGCGACGCGCCCGCATACGCGATCAGCAGCCCTACGTACATGGGGTTGCGCGTGAGCCGGTACGGCCCGGCGATTACAAAGCGGCTTACCGGCCGGTGCGGCAGAATGGTGGTGCGGCGCTTGCGGAGCGTGAACACGCCCCACAGGGCAAACAACACGCCCGCCCCTACCAGCAGCACGCCGGGGGCGGCCGCCTGGCGAGGCAGATACGGCAGCGGCGCGGCAAGCTGCGCCAGCCAGCCGCCTGCAAGGCCCGCGATATAATACACCGGCGGCGGAACGAGAATTCGGGCGTGGTCGACAGGATTAGGCAAGGCGGTGAGCGGCAAAAGGTGTCCGGGCGACGAGAAGTTACATGAAAAAGCCCGCTTACGCCGGAGCATAAGCGGGCTTTTCCGAAGACTGATCTGCGCTCAGGCGTACGCCACCGGCGTTGCGATCTCCTCCTTGTCCAGAATCGGCAGCGAAAGCCCTCGGGATGCCGCCTCGCCGTCGATGGCGCGCAGAGCCTGCTCGATCTCGGCGCGCAGCTCCCGCGTCGAGCCGGCCTTGGGCAGCATGGTCAGGGCGTGGTAGTAGTCGATTGCCGTCCGGAAAAGCTCATAGTCGCTGATGAGCGGCAGGCCGTTGGGAATGTACGCGTTCTGCTTCATGGGATGCATCCTCGCTGTATGGCCTGTAAAACACGGAACTCCATGCCTGGATAGGATTCTTGCACCCCCCCTTCGCGCCGGGAGGGGCCGCGCCCACCCTACAGGCATTTAACTGAGCCCAATGTAAGCCTTTGGCGCATCAGTTTGTAGGCGAAGCCTCCTGAAAGCGCATGCCTCACGAGTTTGTTACTCTTAATTTAAAACTTTAAGTCATCCTCCCTGAAAAATTAGCGCCTTAGCCCTCCAAAGGTTGTTCTCATAAAGGCAGGCAGGCGCGCGCATCTCCGCTCTCTTCGGAATATGCCTCGGCGGCATCGCCCCGGCGCACCGAGACGCGCAGCAGGCTTTGGTAGCCGGGCCAGATCGTCGCCCGGACGCATACGCTGTCGGCGGCCTCGGGCGTGGAAACGGCATGCCGCCAGTGGGTTTCCTGCGCCGCCGTCCATACGCCCGAAACCTCGGCGCCGGATTCCGAGGTGTAGGCCACGGTATACTTCGCGTTCTCTGGGTGCGCCTCTACGACAGACCCGGCGGCTCCGCCCACCAGCGGCCGCGAGGTGAGATATACGTCGTAGCGGACGCTGCCCATGTCGGGGTCCGCGCCGTCGCAGCCCGCCTGGAGCAGCAGAGCGCATACGGCGGCCCAACCCCGCAAGCGAAGCCCGCCGAACCTCGGTACGGACCCTGTGTGTTTGTTGGACTGGTTTTTGCTCATCTGAAAAAAGCAGCGACTCGGTTTCGGGGCGCCGCGCTAACGGCTGCATTTACAAAGGGCTTTGCGAGGATAATTGTAAAACCTTACATGGCCCATTGAACCCTACCTTTATTTGCGCGTAATTGTGCGCAGCAGCGGGTTCCCGGACCTGCTTGCCGATGTCCCACCAATATTTCCGTATATGCGTATCCATAAGGTCTACGCTCCCGTGCAGAGAGCCGCGTTTCCGCAGTCGGTTCTTGCGCTGCTTACCTTCGTCATCGTCGCCGCGCTCTCCATCATGATTCTTTGATCCGCGAGGGGCTGGCCCCCTCCGCGCGCATCCTTATCCCGCCTCTGCGGCCGGCGGCCCTGCTCCCGCCGAAATCCCGCTCCGCATGGATTTGCTGATCTTCCTTGCGCTCCTGTTCGTGTACGTCTGGAGCCTGGTCGGCGTTTACCGGAGCGCTGCGCAGCGCGGCATGAACGGCATGCTGGCCGTGATCCTCACGTCGCTGCTGCTCTGGCCGCTCAGCCTGCTCGGCCGGCGCCTTTTCATGCAGCGGCGCTAGCCTCCTCGCCCTCGGCCTGGACCGGCGGCGCTTGCCGTTGCGGCGCAGGCATGTCGAACGTAAAGACGCTCCCCTCGCCGGGGATAGCCTCGGCATAGATGCGCCCTCCGTGCCGCTCGGCGATGCGACGGCAGATCGTGAGGCCCATGCCCGTGCCGGAGAACTCCCCCCGCTTGTGCAGGCGCTCGAACGGCTCGAAGATACGCGCGGCGTACTGCGGGTCGAAACCCATCCCGTTGTCGGCTACGCGGATGCGGCATAGCGGCGCGCCTGCTTCCTCGACCCACTGCGCCGTCACGCGCACCTGCGGCGGCGCGTCGGGGCGGCGGTACTTAATCGCATTGAGCAGCAGGTGGTTGAGCAGTTGCCGCAGTTGCGGCGCGTCGGCGACGACCTCCGCCTCGGCCTCGATGCGCAGCAGGGCCCCGGACTCGCGCAAAGCTAAATCCAGATCCGCCGCCGCCTCGCGCGCCAAGTCGCCCACGTTCACCCGAATCCAGGGCCGCTCGTGCTGGTCGAGGCGCGTAAACGCCACCGCATCGGCCAGCAGTTGCGACATGCGGTTGGCTCCCTGCTCGATGCGGTCCAGCACGCTGAGGGCGTCCGGCGGAATGAACGTTTTGTGCTCTTCGTGAAGCAGCCCTACGAGCGTCTGCATCTTGCGCAGCGGTTCCTGCAAGTCGTGCGTCGCCACGTAGGCAAAGTGCTGCAAGTCGCGGTTGCGCAGCTCCAGGGCGCGCGTGCGGGCCGCCACCCGCGCTTCCAGCTCCCCGACGAGCTGCTCGCGCTCCAGCTCGGCGCGCTTGCGGTCGTCGATGTCCACGACCGAGCCGATGAAGCCCAGGAACGCCCCCGCCTCGTCCAAGCGCGGAGAGGCGGCATCCACCATCCAGCGATACCGGCCGTCGCGGTCGCGCAGGCGGTACTCCTGCCGGAAGCCGCTGCGCGCGCGGTTGTGCGCCACGAAAAGCTCCTTGGCGCGGGCCGCATCGTCCGGATGCACCGCATCGACCCAGCCGTAGCCTCGACCTTCTTCGGGCGTTTGCCCCGTGTACTCCTGCCAGCGCGCATTGAGGTAGGTGCACCAGCCTGTGGGGTCGGTCATCCAGATCATAACGGGCGCCATATCCGCTACGGCCTGAAAATGCGCCTCGCGGTCGTCGAGCGCCTGCTCGCGGCGGCGCAGGTGCGTCACGTCCTGCACGATCAGGCTCAGGCCCAGCGTTTCGCCCTCGCCCTGCCGCACGGGGGCCATGTGCAGCACCCCGCAGCGTTCGGCGGGGCCTTCGATCTCCAGCGGAGCCGCCGGGGCCCCGGTTTGCACGGCGCGCCGCAGCGCCGCCGCGAGCGCATCGGCGTAGCGCGGCAGCGCCTCCGGAAGCGTGCGCCCAACGTGCGCGCTCGCGGGGAGCCCGGTGAACGCCGCGAACACATCGTTCACCTGCTCGAAGCGCTCGTCGGCGCCCAGAAAGCCCAGCCCGATGGGCGCGTTGGCCAGCATCGTATGGAGCAGCGCCAGGCGCTGCCGCGCCTCCCGGTCGCTCTGCTGCACCACCGCCTCGATGCGCTTGCGCTCGGTGATGTTGTCGTGCGTGACCACGACGAACGGCTCGCCGCCCAGAAGCAGGCGGCCGGCCCGAAACATGAACCAGCGCTCTTCGTCGGGGGCGTGGCAGTCGTACTCCGCGGCGAACCCCGGCAAGGCGCCGCTCAGCACCCCCGTGATGCCCTGGTTGATGTTTTCGATTTCATCGAGGTTCGGGCAGGCGCCGGGCGGGCGGCATACGTCGAGGTAGTTCATCCCCGCCCCGGTGCGCTCCGGGTCGCCGCCGTTGGCGCGGGCAAACGCCTTCCAGGCTTCGTTCGTCAGCACAATCACGCCGTCGCGGTCCAGCACCGCCACCTGCGTCGGCAGCGAATCCAGGACGGCGCGCAGCCGGTCTGCATGGGTAAAAGGAATAGGCATGGGGCCTGTCGTAGCGGTTTGCGAAAGCTCCGGCGGCCTGCGCAGCGGCAAACGCTATGGTTGCAGGATGCCAGGCTAATAGCGTAGAGGAGGATAAGGTTTCGGCGGCAAATGCTTAAGGACTTACATGTAACGCCTTTGCTCCACACGACGAGGGGGCGCCCGGCCTTGCAACCGGGCGCCCCCTTTGAATGCCGCCGCAAAGCCTGCGCGAGGGTCAGGCCAGCATCTCGCGCGCCGCCTGAAGCACGTTTTCGGCCGTGAAGCCGAAGGCTTCCATCACCTTCTCGACGGGGCCGGAGGCGCCGAAGCGGTTGATGCCGATGCTCCGGCCGGCGTCGCCGACGTAGCGTTCCCAGCCGAGCGTGACGCCGGCCTCGATGGAGAGGCGCCGCGTGACTTCGGGGGGCAGCACCGACGCCTTGTACGCGTCGTCCTGCTCCTCGAAAAGCTCCCACGAGGGCATGCTGACCAGGCGGACCTTCACGCCCTCGGCCGCGAGCTGCTCGCCCGCTGCGACGATGTGCTGCACCTCGCTGCCGCTCGCCATGAGGATGATGTCCGGCGCGCCTTCGCAGTCGAGCAGGACGTAGGCGCCGCGCGCCGTCTCAGCCGCCGGAGCAAAGCGGCTGCGGTCGAGCGTGGGCAGGTTCTGGCGCGTGAGCAGCAGCAGCGAGGGGTTGTGCTTGCGCTCCAGGGCGATCTGCCAGGCGACGGCCGTTTCGTTGGCGTCGCCGGGGCGAAGCACGACCACGTTCGGCATCAGCCGCAGCGACATGAGCTGCTCGATGGGCTGGTGCGTCGGGCCGTCCTCGCCGACGCCGATGGAATCGTGGGTGAGCACGTAGACGACGGGCGCGCCCATGATGGCGCTCAGGCGGAGAGCCGGCCGCAGGTAGTCGGAAAAGACGAAGAACGTGGCGCAGTAGGGCCGGAGGCCGCCGTGCAGAGCCATGCCGTTGGCGGCGGCGGCCATGCCGTGCTCGCGCACGCCGAACCGGAAGTACTGACCGGCGCGGTTGTCCTTCTGAAAGTCAGCGCGCCCCTTGATGTCCGTCTTGTTCGAGGGCGTCAGGTCGGCCGAGCCGCCGATGAGGTTGGGCAGCACGCCGCCGAGCGCGCCGAGCACCTTGCCGCCGGCCGCGCGCGTAGCCATGCTTTCGCCGGGGGCGAACACGGGCAGCGCGTTTTGCCAGCCCTCCGGCAGCTCGCCCGAGAGCCACTGCTTGAGCCGGGCGGCTTCCTCGGGGTGCGCCCCCGCATAGCGCCCGAGCTGTTCGTTCCAGGTCTGCTGGCGCGCGCCGTTTTCCTGCTGCACCTCCTGAAAGTGCGCGTACACCTCATCCGGAACCCAGAACTCGCGGTCTTCCGGCCAGCCGAGGTTCTTTTTGCTGGCCCGCACCTCGTCGGCCCCGAGCGGTTCGCCGTGCGAGGCGGCGGTGCCCTGCTTGTTGGGGCTGCCGTAGCCGATCACGGTGCGCACCATGATGAGCGACGGCCGGTCGGTCTCGGCGCGCGCCGCTTCGAGCGCGGCCGCAATCGCCTCGGTGTCGTTGCCGTCCGCGACGCGCTGCACGTGCCACCGGTACGCCTCGAAGCGCCGCCCTACGTCCTCGGTGAACGAGAGCGAGGTTTCGCCGTCGATGGAGATGCCGTTGTCGTCGTAGAGATAAATCAGCTTGCCCAGGCCCAGATGCCCCGCCAGCGAAGCCGCCTCGTGCGAGACGCCCTCCATCATCTCGCCGTCCGAGACGATGGCGTAGGTGTAGTGGTCGAACACCTCGAAGCCGGGCTTGTTGAACGTGGCGGCCAGGAACTGCTCGGCGATCGCCATGCCGACGCCGGTGGCAAAGCCCTGCCCGAGCGGCCCCGTGGTCGTCTCGATGCCGTCGGCGAGGAAGTGCTCCGGGTGACCGGGCGTTTTGCTGCCCCACTGCCGAAAGCGCTTAAGCTCCTCCATCGGCATTTCGTAGCCGGCCAGATGCAGAAGGGCATACAGCAGCATGGAGCCGTGCCCTGCCGAGAGGATGAACCGGTCGCGGTCGGGCCACAGCGGATCTTTGGCGTTGGCCTTCAGGAACCGGGACCAGAGTACGTAGGCCATCGGGGCGCAGCCCATCGGCATGCCGGGGTGGCCGCTCTTGGCTTTCTGCACGCCGTCAACGGCCAGAAACCGGATGGCGTTGATGCACAACTGGTCCAGGGCAACGTGGGCTCCGGCGTCGGTTTGGGGATCGGCTATCATGTCGGGAAGTCCTCGCAGGTTCTCGTAACCGGTTACTTTGCGTCAGGGTAGTTAAATTGCGTGCAGGAAGCTAAGGCGCGCCGGGCAAGCGGCGCGTTAAAAATGAATTAATCCGCCGCCGTGCGGGTTCACTTGGCGGCGGCCGCCTCCCGGATGAGCCGCCCCAGACACTCCGGCGTTCGGCCGGCGGAGGCCACCACGCGGCCGTTGATCAGGACCATAGGGACGGAGTTGACCTTGTACGTGTCGATGAGCCGGGCGCGCTCGCGGTTGATCTCGTCCACATACTTGCCGGCCTTGATCGAGGCTTCGAGGGCGGCGGCGTTCATGCCTATTTTTTCAGCGATCTGCCTGACCTCCGCCGTCTGAAGCCCTCCCTGCCGCTGCATCAGGAACTGGTGCTCCAGCATCGGGAAGTACTTGCCGGCCTCCGCCGCCGCGTAGAGCGCCTGCACTTGCACCTGCGAGGGCTCCTTCCAGAACATGACCGGCTTGTAATAGAAACGGGCCGCGTCCTTATGCTGCCGGGCGACCAGCTCCATCACGGGGTATAGCGAAGCGCAGTGCGGGCAGTTGGGCTCAAAAATCTCGATCACCGTGACACGGGCCTTGGGGTTGCCGCGCATGGGGTCCTTCGGGCTTACGAGGGCGGCGTAGTCCTTCACGACGGGCCGGGCGGCGTCGTAGGCGCACTCGGCGGTCGCCGTGATCTGGGCGTGCGCGCCGGGGGCCGAAGCGGCGGCGCACAACGCCAGCGCCGTCAGCAGGAACCAGGTCTTGAACTTCATAGTCATTGAACCTCTCATTGCTTTAAGCCGATACGTTCCGCCCACGCGGGCGGCGGCGCGCGTTTGTACGGACGCCGCGCGACTTCTCGGAATCGCACCGAAAAAACGGGAATGCGAAGGAAATGTTGTAACTCCTAAGAACTCATTTACGCGGCCTTTCATATAATACAGGTGCGCAGTAGAATAGCCTTGGCAGTAGAATAGCCTTGAGAGCAGCCTATCTGCCTGATTCACCCGCGGAAGCTTAATATAAGCGTGTGGGATGATGGAAACCGACGCAGTACGCCACCACCACCGGCTACGCCAGCGCGTTGTACTGCTCTACTGGCTCCTGGGCTCCGCCTGGGTTCTCGCTACGGATTGGGGCCTGGCGCCGACCGCCTCCGAGGTCTCGTTCAACCTGCTGCAATCCGTAAAGGGGCTCTTCTTCATCAGCGCTTCCGGCGTCTTGCTGTACGTGCTCATGGGCGGCATGATCCGGCGCATCCAGACCTTCGAGCGGCGCATCAGCGACCAGGCCGACATGTACCGGCGCCTGTTCGACGCCTTCCAGATGCCGACGCTCGTTACGACGGTAGACGGGAAAGCGGTGCTGGCGGCCAACGAGGCGGCGGCGGCGCTGCTGGGCTACGGCGCCGGGGAACTGGTGGGGTTCCGGGTGGCGGATCTGCTGATCCCGCCGGGCGAGCCCCTCCCCGACGGCGCCGACGGCTACCCGCAGTACCACGGCTTCAACCTGGTGCGCCGGCGCGACGGATCGACGGTGCGCGTCAACCCGGCGCGCAGCGAGATGCACTTTCGGGAGACGCCGGCGGTGCTCCTGCTGCTGCCGCCCGTGCCCGAGCATCGCCTGGCCGAGGAAGCGCTCCTGGAGAGCGAACGCAAGCTCCGGATCATGGCCGACAACAGCCGGGACATGATCTACTGCTTCCGGTTCGGCGACCCGCCGGCCTTCGAGTACGTCAGTCCGTCCTGCCGGGACCTCACGGGCTACACCGTCGAGGAGTTGCAGCGCGACGCAACGCTCGTGTTCAACTTGCTCTCGCCGGAAGACCTTCAGTTTTTTACCGAACTCATTCAGAACCCCGAGGCCAGGGAGCGCGAAGTCGTGGTGCGCTTCCACCGCAAAGGGGGCGGGGCCATCTGGACGCACCAGCGCATCCGGTTCCTCCGCGACGAGGCCGGCAAAGCGCTCTACTCCGAGGGCATCGTCCGCGACATCACCGAGCAGGCCGCCGCCGAAGCGGCCCTCCGCGAAAGCGAAGAACGCCACCGGCTGCTCATCGAGCAAGCCTCGGACGGCATTCTCGTGCTGGACAAGGAAGGCCGCATCCTTCAGTTCAGCGAGCAGGCGCGCCGCCTGTTCGGCTACGCCGAGGAAGATTTCGGCGCCGTCGGCTTCCGCACCCTGCTGGTGCACCCGCCCCGCACCCGCGAGGAATGCTTCATTCTCAACCTCCGCAGGGGCGAGGTCGTGCGGCGCGAAGTCGCGTTCCGGCGTAAGGACGGCTCCGCCTTCACGGCCGACATCAGCGCCACGCTCCTCTCGAACGACCTGGCCCAAGTCATCGTCCGCGACGCCACCGAGCGCAAGCGCTACGAGCAGGGCCTGATCGAGGCGCGGGAGCGCGCCGACGAGACCAACCGCCTCAAGGATACGTTTCTGGCAAACATCAGCCACGAAATCCGGACGCCGCTCACCTCCATCCTCGGCTTCTCCGAGGTCCTGCGCGAACAAGCCAAGCCCGAGAACCTGGAGTACGTCAACCTGATCGTCAAGGGCGGCGAGCGCCTGATGAGCACGCTCAACGCGCTGCTGGACCTGGCGCAACTGCGCGGCGGGACGTTCCGGTTGCACCCCCTCCCGTTTGACCCGGCGGCCGAGGTGCGGCAGTCGCTGCTCGCCTACGAGCAGGAGGCGCGGCAGAAAGGCATCGCCCTGGGGCTGGAAGTGGGAGCGGATGCCCCCCTGCTCATCAGCGCCGACCCGAACGCTTTTCGCCGGATCGTGTCGCACCTCGTCTCCAACGCCGTCAAGTTTACCGACGCGGGCTCCGTGCGCGTCCACCTCTCCGGCCAAGCGGACCGGCTGCGCCTCTCGGTGCAGGACACCGGCATCGGCATCGGCAAGCCCTACCTCGACCGGCTTTTCGAGGAGTTCAGCCAGGAGTCGAGCGGTCTGGACCGCCACTTCGAGGGCATGGGGCTGGGCTTGAGCATCGCTTCGCAGCTCGTGGCGCTCATGGGCGGCTCGCTGGAAGCCGCGAGCGAGCCGGGGGCCGGGGCCGCCTTTACGGTGCTTTTGCCCTGCGGCCAAATCGCCGACGACGCCGAGGAAATCCCCGAGGCGGCCGCCGAAGAAGCCGGCCCCGCCATGCTCCTCGTCGACGACGACCCCAACATGCGCCACCTCGTGCCGCGCATGCTGCACACCTGGCGCCGCATCGACGTGGCCGCCGACGCCGAGGCGGGCCTGGCCCTCGCCGCCGAAGGGCGCTACGAGGTCGTCCTGCTCGACATCAACCTGGGCGACGGGCAAACCGGCGCCGACGTGCTGCGGGGGCTGCGCACCCTGCCCGGCTACGACCGCATCCCCATCGTCGCGCTGACGGCCTTCGCCCTGCCCGGCGACGCCGAGCGCTTTCTGGAAGAGGGCTTCACCGAGTACCTCAGCAAGCCGTTCAGCAAGTCGCAACTGCTCGAAACCATCAGCAAGGCGCGCCGCGCCGCCTGAGCGCCGCAAAAAACGGGGCGCGCCTTGCCTTGGCCTCCGGCATCGCCTATCTTCTGCGCCATGACGACCCGGACGGCTCATACGGACCTCACCCCTCGGCTTTGGTGGCGCAGCTTCCAACCGCACGGGTCCGCCATGCCGGTGGCAGGGTAAGCGCTGCACACCGACCGTTCGCCACAACCGCGACCCGCTGCTCCTCCGTTGCAGTGGGTTTTTTGTTTTCCGCCCTTCTCCATTTTGCCCCTTCGCCCCCATGACGCGTGAAGCGTTCCACAGCAAACGCGCGCACTCCGACGCCGGCGACGGCCGGACGCTCATCCTGCCCGTGTACAAGCGGCTGAGCGCCGACCTGCTGACCCCCGTCTCGGCGTACCTGCTGCTGCGGCGCCGCGCGCGGCACGCCTTCCTGCTCGAAAGCGTCGAGGGCGGCGAGAAGCTGGCGCGCTACTCGTTCCTGGGCCGCAACCCCTACCGCATCCTCCGCGCGCACGGACGCGAGGTGACGGTGGAGGACCTCGGCCCCGACGGCGACGTGCGCGCCTCGGAGCGCCGCCACGGCTCCATCTTCGACGTGCTCCAGGAGACGATGGCAGGCTTTACGGAAGTCAAGGCGCCGGATCTGCCCCGGTTTGCCTGCGGCGCCGTAGGCTACATGGGCTACGACACGGTGCGCCTCGTGGAGCGCCTGCCGAACATGCCGCCCGACGATTTGGGGCTGCCCGACGCCGTCTGGGGCTTCTACCGCTCGCTCGTCGTCTTCGACCACGTCAAGCATCAGATCATCCTGATTACGTCGGCCTTCCTGGAGCCCGGCGACGACGCCGACGCGGCGTACGACGCGGCCGTAGCATGCAACCGCCTGCTGGAGGAAGAGCTTGCCGGCGGCGCCGTCGCGCCCCCCGAACCGGTCGTGTTGCAGGGCGAGATCGCCTCCAACCTCGAGCGCGGCGCTTTCACCGGCGCCGTCGAGCGGGCGAAGCGCTACATCTACGAAGGCGACATTTTCCAGGTGGTGCTTTCGCAGCGCTTCAGCATGAAGTTTCGCGGCGACCGGTTCAACCTGTACCGCGCCCTGCGGCAGGTCAACCCCTCGCCCTACCTGTTCTTCCTAGACCTTGGCGACCTCGCACTCGTGGGCTCGTCGCCGGAAGTGCTCGTGCGCGTCGAGGGCGGACGCGCCGAGGTGCTTCCGATTGCCGGCACGCGCCCGCGCGGCGCCACGCCCGAGGACGACGCCCGCCTGGAGCAAGAGCTGCGCGCCGACCACAAGGAGCAGGCCGAGCACCTGATGCTGGTAGACCTGGGGCGCAACGACCTCGGGCGCGTCTGCCGCTTCGACACCGTCGAGGTGAGCCGCTTTGCCTTCGTCGAGCGCTATTCCCATGTGATGCACCTGGTCTCGTCGGTCGCCGGAACGCTGGCCGAGGGCCGGACGCCCCCGGCCGTGCTCGCCGCGAGCTTCCCGGCGGGCACCGTCAGCGGCGCCCCCAAGGTGCGGGCCATGCAGATCATCGACGAACTGGAGCCTACCAAGCGCGGGATCTACGCCGGGGCCGTCGGGTACATCGACTTCTCGGGCAACCTCGACACCTGCATCGCCATCCGCACGATGGTCGTGCAGGGCGACACGATCTACGTACAGGCAGGGGCCGGCATCGTGGCCGACTCGGACCCGGAGACGGAGTACGAGGAAACCCGCAACAAGGCGCGGGCGCTCGTCGAGGCCATGCACGTCGCTTCAGAAGGGCTACTCTAACCTTACCCATACGCAAGCCATGCTGGACTTACTACTCAACAAGGGAGGCGCCGGGTACTCGCTCGGGCGCTTCGAGACGGCCGAGCGGCTCAACACGCTCATCGAGCAGCTTACGGAACTGGCGGGCCTGTACGCGCACTCCGACGCCGCCGACGTGCAGGCGCAGCAGTCCGCGCTCCGCCTGGATGTGGCGCGCCTCAAGGAAACGGTGCTCAGCCTGGGGGCCATCCCCTACAACGGCGTGGCGCGCCCCCCCGAAGCCCTGCCGCGCGAAGACCTCGACGGGCTGCGCCGCAAGGAAAGCCTCTTCGCCGACGCCCTGGCCGACCAGCTCAAACTCGACCACCAGATCCGCACCAAGGCCGTGCTCGTGAACGTGCAGCGCAACGCGCAGGCGCGCCTCGAAACGCTCGACGAGATTTTGCGCCACCGGCGCCCGTAACCCTATGGAAGTCAAGGAAAATACTGCGCCCCTGCCCGCCGCTGCGCCCGCCGTCCCAGCGGTGGTCGTCTCCGGCATCCAGCCCTCGGGCGCGCTGCACATCGGCAACTACTTCGGCGCGCTGCGGCAGCACATCGCGCTGCACCAGGCGCACGAGTCGTACTACTTCATCGTCAACTACCACGCCCTGACCTCGGTGCGCGACCCGCACGCGCTCCGGAAGTACACCGTCGAAATCGCCCTGGACTACCTCGCGCTCGGCTTCGACCCTGAGAAGAGCAACCTCTTTCTGCAGAGCGATGCGCCGCAGGTGACCGAACTGGCGTGGATCTTCTACAACCTCATCCCCGTGGGCCAACTCGAACGCGGCGTGGCCTACAAGGACAAGGTGGCGCAGGGCCTCGCCCCGAACGCCGGGCTGTTCAACTACCCCGTGTTGCAGGCCGCCGATATTCTGGTCTATGGCGGCGCCCTCGTGCCGGTCGGGGCCGACCAGAAGCAGCACATCGAGCTGACGCGGGACATCGCGGCGCGCTTCAACAGCACGTTCTGCCCCGACGACGAGCCGTTCTTCACGCTGCCCGAGGCGCTCATCCTGGACGACGTGGCCGTGGTGCCCGGCCTCGACGGGCGCAAGATGAGCAAGAGCTACGGCAACACCATCGGCATCTTCGACGAAGGCCCCGAACTCAAGCGCAAGATCATGAGCATCGTGACCGACTCGACGCCGCTCGAAGCTCCGAAGGACCCCGACGCCGACAACGTGTACAACCTCATCAAGCTGTTCGCCGACGAGCCCACGCGCGCGCGGATCGCCGCGCAGTACCGCGCCGGCGGCTACGGCTACGGGCATGCCAAAAAGGAACTGCTCGGCATGGCCGGCGCCTACTTCGCCGAAGCCCGCGAGCGGCGGCGCGAGCTGGCCGCCCGGCCGGACTATGTGCTGGACGTGCTGCGCACCGGCGGCCGCAACGCCCGCCGCAAAGCCGAACGCATCATGGAAGGCGTCCGCGAGCGCGTCGGGCTGCTGACCACCACCCCCCCGGCGCGGGATTAGCTTCAGGCCGCATGATACTCGTCATCGACAACTACGACTCGTTCACGTACAACCTGGTGCACCTCATCGGGCGGCGCACGCACGACCTGGAAGTGGTGCGCAACGACGCCCTGAGCGTGGACGAGATCCGCGAGCGCCGCCCGGCGGGCATCCTCATCTCGCCCGGCCCCGGCCGCCCCGCCGATGCCGGCGTCTGCCCCCAGGTCATCGCCGCGCTCGGCCCGACGACGCCGATCCTCGGCGTGTGCCTGGGCCACCAGGCCATCGGCGAAGCGTTCGGCGGCCGGGTCACCTACGCCCCAAGCCTGATGCACGGCAAAACCAGCCGGATCTACCACGATGGCCGCTCCGTCTTCGAGAACGCCCCCCAAGGGTTCACGGCCACGCGGTACCACTCGCTCGTGGTCTCGCGCGAGGGCCTGCCCGAGGCGCTGGAAGTGTCGGCTCATACCGAGGACGGCGTCATTATGGGCCTTCGCCACCGCGAGTACCCCATCGAGGGCATCCAGTTTCACCCCGAGAGCGTGCTGACGCTGGAAGGCCCGCGCCTGATCGACAACTGGCTCCAGAGCCTTGCCACGCCCGAGGCGGCGGAATAGCCGATGCGCGAGCACCTGAAAATGCTGGCCGAGGGCAAGACGCTCTCCTTCGAGCAGGCCGAGGCCGTGATGCACCTGCTCCTCAGCGGCGAGGCCGAGCCGGAGGAGACGGCGGGGCTGCTGCTCGGCCTGCGCGCGCGCGGCGAAACCCTGGACGAGCTGACGGCCTTCGCCGCCGTGATGCGCGCCTACGCCGTGCCGGTGGATTTGCTCGACGAAGACGCCATCGACCTGTGCGGCACCGGCGGCGACGCCACCGGCACGTTCAACATCTCGACGGCGGCGGCGCTCGTGTGCGCCGGCGCCGGAGCCACCGTCGCCAAACACGGCAACCGCTCCATCTCGTCGCAGTGCGGCTCCGCCGACGTGCTCGAAGCCTTGGGCGCCCGCGTGGACTTGCACAAGGAGGGCGTGGAGTTCTGCCTGCACCACACCGGCATCGCCTTCATCTTCGCGCCGTTTTTCCACCCCGCGCTGAAATACGTCATGCCCGTGCGCCGCAAGCTCGGCGTGCGGACGTTCTTCAACATCCTGGGGCCGCTTTGCAACCCGGCGGGCGTGCAGCGCCAGCTCGTGGGCGCCTTCAGCGAGCCTGTCGCGCGGCAGATGGCCGCCATCCTGATGCGCCTGGGGGCGCGGCGCGCCGTCACGGTGCATTCGTCCGAGGGCATGGACGAGTTCTCCATCAGCGGCCCTTCGCAGGCGTACACCTACGAAGAAGCCGTCGCCCCCGAGACCATCGTCGAGGCGGAGGTGCGCCCGGAGGACCTGGGCCTGCGCCCGGCGCCGCTGGAAGCCCTGCGGGGCGGCGGGGCCGAGGAGAACGCCGCCATCATCGCGCACGTCCTCAACGACGTGCCCGGCCCGCACCGCGACGTGGTGTTGTTCAACGCCGCCTACGCCCTCTGGGTGAGCGGGCGGTGCGCCTCGCCGCGCCTCGGCCTGGAGGCCGCGCGCGAGAGCCTCGCCACGGGCGCCGCCCGCCGCAAACTCGCCTACTTCGTCGAAGCCTCGCACGCCGCGCCCACTTCATAACCCCGCCCCCATGACCATCCTCGACCAGATCCTCGAAGACACGCGCGCCCGCGTCGCCCGCGCCCGCGACCGCGTGGGCCTTGCCGCGCTCCGGGATATGGCCTACTACGCCGGCCCCACGCTGCCGTTTGCGCGCGGCCTGAGCGCGCGGCGGCCCGCCGTCATCGCCGAACTCAAGAAGGCGTCGCCCTCGAAAGGCATCATCCGGCTCGACTTCGACGTGCGCGACCTCGCGCGGCAGTACAAGCGCGGCGGCGCGGCGGCCATCTCGGTGCTGACCGAGCCCACGTTCTTCAAAGGCAGCCTGGACTACCTCGCGGCCGTCCGGGCGAGTGTAGACGTGCCGCTGCTCCGCAAGGACTTCATCGTGGACGCCTACCAGCTTCACGAGGCGCGCGCCTACGGCGCCGACGCGGTCCTGCTCATCGCGGCGGCCCTGGAGGCCCCCCGCCTCATGGAGCTGCACGCCGAAGCCGCCTCGCTGGGCCTGGCCTGCCTCGTGGAGGTGCACAGCGCCGAGGAACTCGACGGCCTCGACCTCGACGCCATCTCGATGATCGGCGTCAACAACCGCGACTTGCGCACCTTCAAGGTCAACCTCAACCGGACGCTCGACGTAGCCGGGGCCTTGCCTCCGCATGTGGTGCGCATTTCGGAAAGCGGTTTGCACGCCGCCGAGGATCTGGCCTACCTGCACCGCGCCGGCGTCGGCGCGTTCCTCATCGGCGAGTCGTTCATGCGGTCGCGCAGCCCGGGCGTGCAACTGGGCGCGCTGCTCGCCGCCGTGCGCGGCATGCTCGACGACGATGCGCCCACGCTTCGCCTGGTCAGTTAACCCCCTGAAACCATGTCTCTGAAAATAAAGATTTGCGGCATTACGCGGCTGGAGGATGCGCGCTTCTGCGCCGCCGCCGGGGCCGATTACCTCGGCTTCATCCAGCATCCCGAAAGTCCGCGCTACATCGCCCCGGAGAAGGCGCGCGAGATCATCGAGTGGTGCCACGTGCCCTCCACGGTAGGCGTCTTCGTGGGCGCGCCGCTGGAAGGGTTGCACGAGGCGGCGCGCACGGCCGGCTTTACGCACATCCAACTGCACGGCGCCGAGCCGCCGGAGTACTGCGCCGAGGTCGAGCTGCCCGTCATCAAAGCCGTGCGCGTCCTGCACGACGCCTCGTCGGAGCAGCTTCGGCGGCTCATGGAGCCGTTCGCCGAGTGGGTGCAGGGCTTCCTGCTCGACACGCACCACACCAGCCTCTGGGGCGGCACCGGCGAGTCGTTCAACTGGCGCCTGGCCCGCGAACTGACGGCCGAGTTTCCCATTTTCCTGGCCGGCGGCATCCACGCGGGCAACGTCCAGCAGGCCGTCGAGACGATGCGCCCGGCCGGCATCGACCTTTCCAGCGGCGTCGAGTCGGCCCCCGGCGTCAAGGACTTCGACAAGCTGAGCGCGTTTTTCGAGGCCGTGCGCCCCTTTACCCACGTCGAGCAGCCCTGAACCCTACCGCATGACCACCCCCAAACCCTATACCGCTCCGGACGCCGAGGGCCACTTCGGCCCCTACGGCGGGCGTTACATCCCGCAGATCCTGATGCCC
>CBDTTW010000024.1:0-24111 GCA_965363675.1 uncultured Rhodothermaceae bacterium | reverse complement strand
GCCTGCGCGAGGGAAAAGCTCAGCGCCGCCGAAAGGGCGAGACAAGCGAAAAAGCGGTGCATACCGGGCCGGAGCGTGAAGAGGGCGAGGTTACACGCCGCCCGTCTGCGGCGGGTTTTCGGCGCCCGCGCCTCAGGCGCCGAGGAAGCGTGCTACGGCCTCCGCGAACGCTTCCGTCGCCAGCAGGTGCGCGGCATGGCCCTGCCCCTCGAACACCACCGTACGTGCATCCGGGAGCGCGGCTTCCAGCGCCCGGATGGCCGCCGCGTGGTGGGGCGCCGTGGCCGAGCCGCACAGCAAGAGCGTGGGCGCCGTGATGCCGGCGTAGCGCGCGGCCCCGGGTTCGAGCCGCCCGAGCGCCGCGCACTCGCGCGCCCACGTCGGCGTGAGCGCAGCCATGCCCGCCCAGTGCGAGCAGCCCCGCAAGCCGGCAAGCTCGTCGTCGGACATCCGGACAAGCCCCTTCAGCCCGGTTTCCAGCGCCTCCTCCAGGGCGCCCCGTTCCACGGCGGCGCGCATCTGCTCGTAGGCGGGGCCTATGAGCGTATGGTCAAGCGGCAGCGGCGGCTCGTAGAGGGCCAGCTTCGCCGGCGGAAACCGGCGCGCCGCCTCCAAGGCGCAGACGGCGCCGTAGGAGTGGCCGAGGAGCGCCGCCCCAGGGCCTGCCGCCTCCAGCACCGCCCGAAGGTCCTCAGCCTCCTTCTCCAGCGTATACGCCGCCGGGGCGGCGTCCGCGCTGCGCCCGCGCCCGCGCCGGTCCAGGAGGCAACAGGTGAACCGGTCGGCCAGCGCCCGGGCCACGGGCAGCCACTCGTCGCCGGTGGTCAGGCTGCCGTGCGCCACGACGAGGCCCGGGCCGCTTCCGAGCTTCCGGAAGCCCAGTCTCGTTCCGTCGGCCGAGGCCACGGCTTCTTCCGTAGGTTCTATCCGCATGGGCAGGTCCCTCTCTCGGCAACGGGGAAACGATCTCCCGGCCCCGGCGCGTCCGCATGCCGCGCATGCATCCTTCGAGGCGCCGCAGGCCCTCGAACGGCGCAGGCGGCCCCGGAGCTTCCCCGGCGCCGCCTGCCGCCTCCAGCCGGATGCCGGACGGGCCTCAGCCGCGCGGGTTCCAGGCCCCGCGCGCCACCGCCGGCACGAAGTCCTCCAGGCCCTCCGGGCGGAACGGAAGCGTGCGGCCCTGCTCGGCGCTCATGTAGGCCGTCATGAGCAGCTCCACCACCTCCAGCCCGTCGTGGAAGTTCAGCGTCGGGAGCACGCCGTCGCGGAAGCAGCGCGAGAAGTAGCGGTTCTCGCCGATGTAGCCGTACTCATCGGCCTCGTTGGCGACGAGCGGCATCAGGCCCTGCTCGGCGTTTTGCTTCTCCACGATGTCCTCGCCCTCCTTGCCGACGACGTTGCGGCTGAAGAACAGGCGCGTGCCCGTGTCGAGCGAGTTGTGCATCATCGAATACTCAGGGCCGAGCAGCTCCGAGCTGAGGCGCAGGCCCGCCCCCACAAAGCTCCACGAGGTCGTCACCTCGCCGATGAGCGTGTTGCCGGCCTCGTCGAGGTACTCGATGGTGGCGCGGGCGAAGTCCTCCGAGGGGGTGCGCGTATAGTCCACCTCCGGCCCCATGCGCTCGGAGAGCCGGCGCGCGTAGTCCGGGCGCGACCATTTCAGGCTGGCGATGTGCCCGGCCACGCTCACCGGCCGGATGCTGCTGCGGGGGGCTCCCGGCTCGGTCAGCAGGAAGCGCGCCACCTCGACGCTGTGGCACATCATGTCGTTGAGGACGCCCCCCCCCTGCAAAGCGCCCTGCCAGAACCAGGGCGAGTGCGGGCCGCTGTGCTCCTCGGCGGCGCGGGCCAGGTAGGGCCGCCCCGTGTTGGCCGCCCCGCGCGCCCACGTGATCTCGCGCCCGCGCTCCAGGCCCGGCGTGAAAAGCTGGTCCTCCAGGTAGCCGTGCAACAGGCCCGCCTCCTCGATCAGCGCGACCATGCGCCGCGCCTCGCGTACGTTGCGCCCGAGCGGCTTCTCGCAGGCGACCCCGATGAGCGCGCCTTTGCCCGCCTTGACGGCCCGGACGATGGCCTCCAGGTTTTCGATGCGCGCATGGTTGGGGCCGCAAATCCAGATGGCGTCGATCTCCGGGGCCGCCACCATCTCCTCGATGGAGTCGAAGGCCCGCGCCTCCCCGACCTGAAGCTCGCGGGCGTAGGCCGACGACGACTCGGCGCGCTCGCGGTCGGGGCTCCACACCCCGCGCACGTCGGACTCGCGGATCGAGACCCACGATTGAATGTGAAAGCGGGTGATGAAGCCGCCGCCGATAAAGCCGATGCCGATGCGTCCGTTGCGGTCCATAGCGTATTCCGGATGTCGTTCTGGTAGGGTTGAAGGGCGCCTCTGCGGTCAAAGTACGGCCCGGCGCCCGGCGAATCCAACGCCGGGCCGCGCCGCAGGAACCGCTTCCTCCCGGCGTCCAACAAGTCGGGGTGATTTGCGTACAACCCCTCCACACGCTTTCCATCCGGCCCCCGGCCGCAGACCTCGCACGCATGGAACCTGCCGACCTCGCCGTTTTGCCCGCTGCACTCTCCGCCTACGAGCGCCGCGCCCTGGCGGAAATCGCCCTTTGGAAACAGAACGACATGGGGTGGTTCGGCAAAGTCGTCGGCGGCGTGAACCACCTGGCCGGGCGCGCCGCCGACGTGCTGCGCAAGCTCCCCGGCGTCGCGTGGACCATCGACCACCTCGCGGCCGGCATCCTCGATTTGCTCAACGAGATCGTCCAAGACTCGGTCAACGCCGAGGCGGGGGCGGCGACCCTGCGCAAAGCGGGCTTGCCCGTGGACGGCCTCGACGCGATGGCCTACCTCGACCTGGAAACCGTCGATGGCCTGACCGAGGGCCTGGCGACGCGCTACCGGAGCCTTGCCGCCGCCGAAGGGGCGGCGGCGGGGATGGCCGGAGCCGCGGGCATCCTGCCGGACGTGCTGGCCGTGGCGGCCCTCAACCTGCGCGCCGCCGGTTCGTATGCGGCGGCCTACGGCTTCGACATACGCCTGCCCGAGGAGCGGCTGTTTGCCTTGCAGGTGCTCGACGCGATGTCGCACCCCTCCGACGCCGCCAAGCAGCTTGCCCTCACGCCGGTATGGCGCGCCTCGACGGCCCTGGCGCAGGGCGCCGCCGCCGAGGCCGCCGGCGGATACGCCGTCACGAAGAGCCTGCAAAACGTGGCGCGCAAGCTCGGCATCCACCTCGCCGAAGCGAAGCTGGCCCAGATCGTCCCCGCCACGGGCGCCCTCATCGCCGGCGGCTTCAACGCCTACTACACCAGCAAAGTCTGCGACGCCTGCGCCGCCCTTTACCGCGAGCGTTTCCTCGTCCGCAAGTACGGCCCCGCCGCCGTCGCGGCCGCCCTCTCCGGCGCGTAGCGCAGGCTGCTTGCCCGAGCGCTACTTGCCGTAGAACTGCTTCATGAACAACCTGAACCGCCACTCCCAGGATATTTCCTGATGCCCTCCGAGGGGGTCCTCATACGCGAACAAGTCGTGGTTCAGAATGAAGCCGTAGTCCTCCCGGAGTAGCTTGACGACCTCCTTGCTCCACTTCGCGGACTGCGCCTCTATGGCGAAATTATGAAATCCGCCGCTTCGTTTGGCGCCCCAATCAATCCAGAGCTTCGGCCCCTTGGACCTGTCGAGCTGTAAACGCTCTCTGAGGATTCCGGCGAGATAGCATTCCCGGATATTGAACACGCCGCCCGCCCAGAATGAGGAGGACATGCAACCTCCGATTCCGAATGCCGCGCTGTGCACGCATGCCGTATAGAAGGCCGCGAGTCCGCCGTGAGAGGAGCCTGAAATGGCGGTAAACTCGGGCTGCCTCATCGTGGCATAATGAGCATCCACGAAGTTTTTCAGGCGGACCAGATACTTTGCATAATCGCCGAGGCCGCCTCCTTTCCGTTTGAAGGGACTGTCAAACTCTATCACATGCAGGTATTCATGCCCTCGATCTACCGGATGAACGCCCACGACGATAACCGGCTCTGCCTCGCCCTTCCGATGCAAATCGTCTATGGTTTTGTGTACACTCAGAGACTGCCCACTCATCGGACTGTTATAGAAGGCGGTATGGCCGTCGTTCATGTAAACCACGGGCAAGGTGTCTCCTGAATCATAAGAGCCGGGCAGAAATATCTGGATCGTCCTGGGCGGGTCACACCGAGGATCGAGGCGGAAGTTGTCGAACCTGTGGAATGCGCCGTAGTGCTCGGCCGCAAACGCCTCAGCCCGGTGGCCGCCCACCTCTATGATCTTTCCCTGCATAGCGTCGCTCTCTCCAGGGCATATATTCCGGAGACCCCCTTTAGACCACACAGGAATGTTAAGTCCCCGGCAAACCAGGCAGCGGGCTTGGCGGAAAATTAATACTCCACTTGCTTCCTCCCTGGAAACACCGGCTGGAATCCTGAGGCCGCCCGGCGCGGGCGGCCGGCGCGTGCGGCCGCCTGCGTTGAGGCTGCGCTCCACGGCCCAGGAGAACGCGGCGGCGGCAGAGCGTGGGGCGCCGCGTTCACGGCAGGCTAGGGCGCGGCCCGGCGGCGGCCGATGTGCAGCGTGCCGGCGCGCTTGACCAGGCGGCATACGAAAAACGCCTCCATGAGGCGGCTGGGCAGGACGCGCCGGGCGTGGCGCAGATCGTCCCGGAACGCCTGCCCTTCCCAGGCGGCGAGCGCGGGGATTGCGCCGGGCGGTTCCAGGCCCAGGGGCGTCGCTTCCAGCGCGTCGCCGAAACGCCGGAGCAAGCGGTCGATGGTCTGCTCGTTCTCCTCCGGGGCCATCGTGCAGGTGGCGTAGACGAGCACGCCGCCGGGCCGCAGGCACTGCACCGCCGCGTACAGCAGCCGCTGCTGCTTACGGGCCATCTCGGCGATTTTGCGCGGCGACCAGTAGGCGGCCGTCTCCGGATCGTCGGCGCGGAAGCGACCCTCGGTCGAGCACGGCGCGTCGAGCAGCACGCGGTCGAAGTGCTCGGGGCGGTGGCGCCATACGTCCTCGCCGTTTTTCAGAAACGCGCGCGCCACGGTCGCCCCGTGGGCTTCGAGGTTGCTGCGCAGGCGGAAGAAGCGGCCGCGCACCGCCTCGACGGCCGCCAGCTCGCCCGTGTTCTGCATGTCGCAGGCGATCTGAAGCGTCTTGCCGCCCGGCGCCGCCGCCAGATCCAGCACGCGCTCGCCGGGGCGGGCTCCGAGCGCCGCCGGAGGAATCATGCTGGAGAGGTTCTGCACGTAGATCTCGGCCCGCGCGTAGGGCGCGCTCGCCAGCAGCGCGGCGCGCGCCTCCGGCGCGACCCAGAAGGCGCCGGGCTTCCATGGGGCGGCGTGCAGCGCAAGGCCCGCCGCCCCAAGCTCCGCCGCGACGGCCTCGGCCGAGGCGCGCAGGGTGTTCACCCGGAAGGCCGTCACGGGCGGCTCGTGGAACGCGGCGAGCACACCCGGCAGGCGCTCCGGAGGCGTAAGGCGCGCGAGGCGCTCCAGAAAGGTGGGCGGCAGACCGGCGGCGTCGGGCGCGTTCATGGGCGGCGGCAAAATGCGGGGCGGAGCCCTAAGGTACGGCGGCGGAACCTCGCCCCCCGGCGGCGATTCACCCGGTAATTCACCGCGCGCGCTTGATTTCTTGTTTGCATCGGCCGATATCCTTAGCATATATACCATAGCCGCCCCCGAGCCGGCGCCGGCCCAGGGCCACCCGTTGATCTGAGACGTCCGATATGAGCACCCGAAGAGGCGACGAAGTTATCCGCTGTTCGTTCTGCGGCCGCACGGCGCACGAAGTGACCTCGATGGTGGCCGGCCCCGACGTGTTCATCTGCGACCGTTGCATCCACGACGCGGTAGGCATCGTGCGCAGCGACCTGGCCGCCTACCAGCAAAGCTCCGCGAGCGGCGCGGGCGCCACGCGCCGCGCCGCCGCCAAGCGCCGCCGCCGCCAGACCCCGCACGACATCAAGGCCGCCCTCGACGAATACGTGATCGGGCAGCACGACGCCAAAAAGGCCATGGCTGTGGCGGTCTACAACCACTACAAGCGCATCGACTCACAGGAGTACCTGCACGAGTACGAGGACGTAGAGGTCGAGAAGTCCAACATTCTGCTCATCGGCCCGACCGGCACCGGCAAGACCCTCCTGGCGCGCACGCTCGCGCGCATCCTCGACGTGCCGTTCTCCATCTCCGACGCCACCGCCCTGACCGAGGCCGGCTACGTCGGCGAGGACGTGGAAAGCATCCTGGCGCACCTGCTGCACGCCGCCGACTTCAACGTCGAGCGCGCCGAGCGGGGCATCGTCTACATCGACGAGATCGACAAGATCGCGCGCAAGAGCGACAACGCCTCCATCACACGCGACGTCTCGGGCGAGGGCGTACAGCAGGCGCTGCTCAAGATCCTGGAGGGCACCGTCGCCGGCGTGCCGCCCAAAGGCGGGCGCAAGCACCCCGAGCAAAGCCTGATCAACATCGACACGCGCAACATCCTGTTCATCGTCGGCGGGGCCTTCGACGGACTCGGCGAGATCATCGCGCGCCGCATCTCGACGAGCACCATCGGCTTCCACTCGGAGGGGCAGCGCAAGCTCGACAAGAACGACCCCGACATTTTCTGCTACACCGAGCCCGACGATTTGCTCAAGTTCGGCCTGATCCCCGAGTTTGTCGGGCGCGTGCCCGTGATCTCGTCGCTGCACGGCCTCTCGGGCGAGGCGCTCAAAGACATCCTGACGCAGCCCAAGAATGCGCTCGTCAAGCAGTACCAGAAGCTCTTCGCCATGGACGGCGTAGACCTGAGCTTCGAGGATGCCGCCCTCGACGCCATCGTGCAGCGCGCCTGCGCCCTCGGCACGGGCGCGCGCGGCCTGCGCTCGGTGATGGAGGACGCGATGCTCGACATCATGTTCGACATCCACGCGCACCCCGACCTCGGCGCCTGCCGCATCACCGCCGACACGGTGCTGCACAAGGCGGCCCCCATCTACGAGGAGCGCCGGGCCAGCGCCTGAGCGGTCTATGCCGGGGCTTTTCTACTTTAATGTTACAAGGCCCCTTTAACCATATCCCCGCCGCCGCGTTGAGTTTGCTGGCGGTGGACTTCGCCCGGCTCGTGCTGGAGTACGGGTGGCTGGGGCTCGGCGCGGCGGCCTTCGTCGGCGCGACCCTGGCGCCCGTGTCGTCCGAGGCGGCCGTCGCGGCGGCGCTCGGCCTGGGGATGCCTCCCTGGCAGGTGCTCCTGAGCGCCTCCGTCGGAAACGCGCTGGGGGCAAGCCTCAACTATGGGATCGGCCGGCTGTTCACCGAGAAGGTCACGCAGCGCCTGGAGCGCCGCCGCAGCGGGCGCCGCGCGCTCGGCTGGATGCGCCGCTACGGCGCGTGGGGGCTGCTCGGCTCGTGGCTGCCTCTCGTCGGCGATCCGATTTGCCTGGCCGCGGGCGTGCTGCGGCTGGGCGCCTTTCCGTTCGTCGCGCTCGGCATCGGGACGCGCGTGCTGCGCTACGCCGCCATCGTCGCGCTGTTCGGACGCGGCTAGCCCGCACGGGCGGCCGTCTTTGTGAACCCGTGGGCGTCCCGCCTGCCCTCTTCCCCCGACGCCGCGTGGCCCGACTGGCTTCATACCGCGAAACGCTTCAGCACTACCTGAGCCACACTTGGCGGCTGCTCAACGTGCGCCCGGTGTTTCTGTGGGCCCAAGCCATCGCCTTCAAGGTGCTCGTCTCCATCGTCCCCGTCGTCATCCTCTCGACGGGCGTGCTCGGGCAGGTGCTCCGCCGGGAGCGCGCCTTCGGCGACGTGGCCGCCCTCGTGCGCGCCTTCCTGCCCGCCTACCGCAGCGACCAGCTCATCGCCTTCCTACAGCAGTTCGCCGACGCCAGCGGCGCCGTGACGGCCATCGGCGGCTTCGGCCTCCTCTTCGCCGCCGTCACGCTCATGACGACGCTGCGCGTGGTCATCTCCAGCATCTTCAGCGAGGAAGGGCACATCCAGCGCTCGGTCATCAAGGGCTACGCCTTCGATTTGCGCATGGTCGTGCAGGTGAGCGTTTTCTTTCTGCTGAGCATGAGCCTTTCGCTCGGCATGCAGGGCCTCAACGGCGCCGGCATCGAGTGGATGGAGCAGGCCGGCCTCAACTACTGGTGGATGCGCGAGGGCTGGGGCCGCACCTTCGCCGTGATCGGGCTGCTGCTGCCGGCCTTGCTGAGCCTGGCCGTGTTCTTCCAGCTTTTCCTGTTCATCCCCAAGCCGCAACCGCCCAAGCGCAGCGCCCTCGTCGGGGCGGCCGTCGCCTCGCTGCTCTGGGAGCTTGCCAAACACGTCTTCGCCTTCTACGCCACCTGGGCCGGGCGCTTCGACCGCTACGACCTGGCCGCCGGCGCCCCCGCCGAGGGCGACATCACGGTGGCCGTGGGCAGTTTGTTCAGCCTGCTGCTGGCCTTCGTCTTCTGGATCTATTATTCGGGCATCGTCATGATCATCGGCGCGACGATAGCCTTTTTGCACGAACGGCGCTACCGGCAGCACTACAAACAACGCCTTTCGCAGGCGCGCATGGAACGATTGAGGAAAGACAGCACGCCCAAGCCCCCCCGGCCCTCCAAGACTTCCGCCGTTAAGATATTTTCCGCTGAAGATTCCGGCGTTTCTGCTGAAGACCCCAACGATCCCGGCGCCTGACCCCCGCATGCTGCACTCCCGTTCCGCCCGCCGTTTTTGCCGCGCCGCCGGCCGCCTCGCGGCGCCGGCCGTGCTCCTGGCGAGTCTCTCCACGGCCGCCGCCCAGGCTCCCCTGTACCTCGTCGACGAGGCCACCACCGTCCGAGGCATCACCTTCCGGTACGAAGGCGACGAGGTCTTTCCCGAAAAGACCCTCAAGACGCAAATCGCCCTCACCGAGCCCACCTTCTTCGACCGCATCAAGCGCGCGCTGCCGCTGCTCGAACCGACGCCGCGTCCGTTCAACCCGGTCGAGCTTCAGAAAGACGTGGTGCGCCTGCGTCTGTACTTCCGCAAGAACGGCTTCCTCTACCCCGACATCGACTACGCGACTTCGGAGCTGGACACTACGTCGAACGCCATCAACATCATCTACACCATCGACCCCGGCCCGCCGCTTATCCTCCAGGACGTGAACTTCGTCGGGCCGGACTCGAACTACGCCTACTTCCACTTCGACGAGACGCGGCGCCCGGGCTGGGAGAAACAGCGCGAGGCCATCACGGTGCGCGCCGGCGACCGCTACACCGAGTTCGACCGGCTGCGCATCCAGGACATGGCGATCACGTGGATGAAAAACGCCGGTTACGCCTTTGCCAACGCTTCGTCGGAGGTCGATATCGACTCGGTCGCCAACACGGCCGACTTGCGCTTCCGGATCGACCCCGGCCCGGTGGCCCGCTACGACAGCATCCTCGTGGAGGGCAACCGCTCGGTCGAGGACAACGTGATCCTGCGCGAGCTGCCGTTCAAGCCGGGGCAGGTGTTCTCGCAGAAGAAGCTGACGGCCGCCCAGCGCGAGCTGTTCTCGCTGAGCCTGTTCCGCGTCGCCCTCACGAGCGTCCCGGAGCAGCCGCGCGACAGCACCGTGAACGTGCTCTTGCGCGTGCGCGAGTCGCAGTTGCGCTACGTGACCGCGCAGACCGGCTACGCCCGCGACATCGGCGTGCGCGCCGAAGGCGAGTGGACGCACCGCAACTTCTTCGGCGCGGCCCGCACCTTCACGGCGTCGAGCGTCTTGCAGTCGGGGTTGCTGGCCGTGCCGGGGGGGCAGTCGCTGCCGGAGCGGCTCGTGCGCGGCGCCGTCTCGGTGCGCCAGCCCTACATCTTCTCACGCCGCCTCTCGGGAACGGTCAGCCCGTTCGTGCAGCTTCAGCGCGACCCGCAGCTTTTCGCGGCAAGCTCTACGGGGGGTGCGGCCTCCGGCAAGTCCGGCGCCTTCAACACGCGCGAGATGGGCGTCAACTCGGCGCTGCTCTTCGAGCTGTACCCGTTCCGCACCGTCACGCTCCAGCACACCTTCAGCCGCGCGCTTCAGTTTACCCCGCCCGACCCCGACGCCGAGCGCCTCCGCGACGTGTACAACCGCAGCGTGCTTTCGGCCGGGGCCACGCTCGGCAAGGTGGGCGACTTCCTGAATCCCGACCGGGGCTACCTCGTGCGTCCCGGCGTCGAGACGGGCGGCTTTATCCTCGGCTCCGACATCGCCTATACCAAGGGCACGCTCGAAGGCAGCCTGTACCAGCCGCTCATGGGGCGCTTTACGTTCGCCACGCGCCTGAGCCTGGGGCGGCTCCAGCCCACCGGCAAAAGCAAGCGCGCCCTCGACGAGGGCGACACCCCGCGCGGGCGCCTCTTCGAGAACCGCTTCGACCCCATCATGTTCTACGTCGGCGGGGCCAACGACGTGCGCGGCTGGGGCTCGCGCATGATCGGCCCCAAGATCCCGCAGCGCATCGTCACCAAGGGCCCCGGCGGCGCCGAGCGCACCAGCTACGTCTACGAAGCCGTCGGCGGGCGCTCCAAGGCCGTGCTCAACCTCGAACTGCGCATGCCCTTCCCCGGCCTCGGGCCGGCCTGGAGCACCGCCGCCTTCCTCGACGGCGGCATGGTGGCCCAGGAGCTGCCCACCATCGGCGACTTCCGGTGGGGCTCCGGCGGCGGCATCCGCTACAAAACCATCGTCGGGTACATCCGGCTCGACCTGGCCTACAAGCTGCGCTACGACCCCACCGACCTTCAGGACGCTCAGGCCGTCTATGAGTATCGCAACGGCCTCTCCGACGAGGAGCCCGCATCGCTCGGCCGCCGGCGCTTCGCCCTGCACCTGAGCATCGGGCAGGCGTTCTAGGCAAGTATTGCAAAGCTATAACGTTCGGAGGCTTGCAAAAGCGCTAGCTTGCAGCCGTCCCTCCCCCCGGCCGTTCCGGTAGTTGTTGCGCCACCCCGCCCGTACGCGTATGCCTGAGCATGATACCCCCGCTCCCTCCGAGGAACCCCGCAAGCCTGCCTCCGGGCCGCTGCGGATTTTGAAATATGTGCTCTACGGCCTCGGCGGCATCGTCGGGCTGGTCGTCGTGCTGCTGCTCATCGGCCTGCTGGTGCTGCAATCCAACTGGGGCGCCGCGCGCTTCGGGGACTTCGTCTTCGGCCTGGCCAACCCTTACGACAGCACCGAGACCACCTTCGGCAAGCTCTCGGGCACCTTCCTGACGCGCGTAGAGCTGCACGACCTGAACCTGACGCAGCCCGACGGCTCGCGCGTGGTGCACATCGACACGCTCCGGGTGCGCTACAACCTGCTCGCCCTGCTCGGCGGCCGCATCCACCTGCGCGAGCTGTACCTGGCGCGCCCGATCATCGTGGCGCACCAGTCCGAGGACGGCCAGTGGGACGCCCTGGCGCCTTTCCTGTCGGACACCACGCAGACCGACACGCTCAAGGACGGCATGGCCTTCCAGATCGACGAGCTGCGCCTCACCAACGGCGAGCTCTACGCCGAGTACTACAACCCCCGCCGCGACTCGGTGCTCAAGGCCAACCGCCTCAACGTGCTGGCGCACGACTTCGAGATGGCCGACGGCATTTCGGTGCGCCTCGACACGCTCCTGGCGGCCTTTGCCCCGCCCGACGCCGGATGGGTGGAGCTGCGCGCGGGGGCCGACGTCTCCGAGAGCCGCAGCGTCCACGTGCGCGGCCTGGCGCTCACGTCGGACCGCAGCCGCGTAGGCGCGCGCGGGCGGGTGCATCTGCCCGCCTCGGCCGACGAGCCCGCGCGCGCGCTCGGCTTCCGGCTCCAGGCGCGCCCGCTCGCCTTCGGCGACATCGCCCCGTTCGCGCCGAGCCTCGACCCCACCCAGAGCGTCCGCCTCGACGCCACCGTGGACGGCACGAGCCGGCAGATGCGCATCCGCTCGCTGGCCCGCTTCGACGACGGCGGCAGCCTGAGCCTCAACGGGCGCATCGCCCCCTCGCCCGGCCCCGTGCGCTACCAGCTCACCGCGCGCCTCGACCGGTTCGACCCGTTGGGGCTGCTCCAGGGCGCCGAGGAAAAGCTGTTGTTGCAGGGCGTGATCCAGACCAACCTGGCAGGCGCCACGCCGCAGGAGCTTTCCGGGGTGGTGCGCGCCGACCTGCGCAGCGCCGACTACGGCGACTACAACGTCCGCCGGGCGAACCTTCAGAGCCGCTTCCAGGGCGGCCTGGCGCGCTTCGAGATCGGCGCCGACGTGGAGGGCGCGCCGCTGCGCATCACGGGCTCGGCCCGGCCTTTCGACGCCGAGATCAGCTACGACGTGGCCGGGCGCGTCGAGCGCCTGGACATCGGGCGCTTCAGCCAGGGCGGCCAGCGCAGCAACATCGACGCCCGCTTCGCCCTTGAAGGGCGCGGCGTGGACCCGCAGACGGCCCTCGCCAACGGCTCCCTGACGCTGGCCCCCTCACGCATCAACCGTATCCGCCTGGACGAAGGCAAGCTCGACCTCGCCCTCGAAGACGGCGTGCTCACGGCCGGAGCGCGAATGCTCTTCCCGAAGGGGCGCGTCTTCGCCGCCAGCACCGTCCGCTTCGGCGACTCGCTCTCCTACGAGGTCAGCCGGGGCCGCTTCGAGAACGTGGACGTTGCCGGGCTGATGGGCCGCCCCGAGCGGAGCGCCCTCAACGGGTCGTTCTCGCTCAAGGGGCGCGGCACAAACCCGCAGACGCTCGACCTGGACGCCAGCATCGACATGGCCCCCTCATACTTCGGGACGTACCGCCTCTCGGATGCCGGCGTCGAGGCGGCCATGCGCAGCGGGCGCCTCACGACGACCCTCGACGCGCACCTGCCGCAGGCCGGATCGTTCGACTTCGCCCTCGAAACGCGCCCGTTCGACGAGGAACCGCTGCTGCGCGTCACGCGCGGCGAGTTCCGCGACGTGAACGTGGGCCGCCTGACGGGCAACCCCGACCTCTCGACCGATTTGACGGGCACGGCCGTCTTCAGCCTGCGGGGCTTCGACCCCAGCACGATGAACATGGAGGGGCGCCTCGACCTGGACCCCTCGCGCGTGAACGAGCAGACGATCACGAACGCGTACCTCGTGGCCGAGATGCGGCGCGGACGCCTGGAGTACAACGCCAACGTGCGCCTGCCCGCCGGCGAAGCCCGCATGGCCGGCTACGCCCGTCCGCTCGACGCCTCGCCGACCTACGCCGTCAACTTCGGCCGCTTCCGGAACATCGACGCGGGCAAGTTCACGGGCAACCCCGAACTCGCCTCGGACCTCAACGGCAGCTTCCGCCTGAACGGGCGCGGCTTCGACCCCAACACGCTCCGGCTGGAAGCCCGCCTGGACGTGGCCCCCTCGTGGGTGAACGAGCAGCTCATCAACAGCGCCTCGCTGGAGGCCACGATGCGGCGCGGCGACCTGGCCTACGCCCTCGCCGTGGACGTGCCCGAAGGCCGCGCCCGCCTCGAAGGCGCCGCCCAGCCGCTTCTGGAGACGCCGACCTACAGCGTCACCGAGGGCGTCTTCAGCGGCGTGGACGTGGGCGCCATCACGGCCAACCCCAACCTCGAAACCAACCTCAACGGCACGCTGCGGCTCAGCGGGCGCGGCGCCGACCCGGCCACCCTCACGCTCGACGCCGACATCGGCTTCGACCGTTCGTACATCAACGAGATGACCCTCGTCGAGGGCGCCGTCGCGGCGGACCTGGCCGACGGGCTTACGAACGTGAACACCCTCCTGCGCTTCGAGGAAGGCGCCGTGCGCGCCGACGCCACGGGCCGCTTCTTCGACGAAACGCCGACCTACGCCGTCGAGGGGGCGCTCGAACAAATCGACCTGGCGCGCCTCGTCCGGAACGACAGCCTGTTCATGGACCGCAACGGCGTGCAGAAGGGCCTGTTTACGGCGCGGTTCAACGCCGCCGGCAGCGGCTTCGAGCCGCAGACGATGACCCTGCGGGGCCGCGTCTACGCCGACACCGCCGCCCTCGGCGACGTGGACGTGGACGCCCTGGAGGCGCGCTTCGCCCTGGCCGATGGGCAGCTCGTCGTCGATACGCTGCTGCTGCGCTCCAACTTCGCCGACGCCACCGGCAGCGGCCGCATTGCGCTTTTCGACAGCCTCGCCTACCAGAACTCCGATTTGCGCTTCAGCGCCGAGGTCCGCACGCTCGAACCGGTGCGCGGCTTCATCCCGGTGGACGTGCTCGCTCTGGAGCGCGCCCACCTGAACGGGCGCCTCTACGGCCGCCCCGAGGGACTGCGCTTCGACGTGGAGACCGACGCCGGCCACCTCGCCTATGGCGAAAACCGCGTCAGCAACCTCAAGGGCACGATCACCGGCACGCTCGACCCGAGCTTCGCCCTGGAAGAGGCCCGGATGAACCTGACGGCCTCCAACGTCAACACCGCCCAGATCATGGGCCGCGACGCCGCCATCGAGGCCACCTACGCCGACGCGCACGCCGACTTCCGGGGCGGGCTCATGATCGACGAGGACCGCGACTTCAACCTGGCCGGGCAGGCCAGCCTGCGCCCCGACAGCCAGTGGGTGCAGCTCGACACGCTCAACCTGAACCTCGGCAAGGATCACTGGCGCTTGCTGCAACCGGCCGTCGTGGAGGTGCAGGACGGCTACCGCGTGCGCAACTTCCTTCTCTACGCCGACGACCAGCAGATCGCCGTGGACGGCATCATCGACCCCCGAGGCGAGCAGAACCTGGTGCTTACCATCGAGTCGGTCGAGATGGGGCCCTTCGCGGACCTCTTCAACCTGGAAGGCTTGGACGGCGTGCTCAACGGCCGGCTCGACATGACCGGCCCGGCCGCCGACCCGAACGTGGCCGGCGCGCTCTCGATGGACCTCGTCTCGCGCGAGACGCCCGTGGGCGCCCTCAAAACCGAGCTCCGTTACGAAGACCGCCGGTTCAACCTGAGCGCCGTGCTCACGCACCGCGACGGCAGCACCCTCACGGCCGAAGGCTATCTGCCCATCGACCTGGCCCTGGCCCCCGCCGACTCGGCCGCCGTCGGCGAAGGCGTCACGATCGAAACCGGCGACGCGCCCGCCCAGAGCGGCATCAACTTCACCGTCCGCGCCGACTCGTTCTCCGTGGACTGGCTCGACCCGTTCCTTGACCAGCAGGCGTTCACGCACCTCGGCGGCCACTTGTTCGCCGACATGGTGATTACGGGCACCTTCGGCGACCCGCAGCTCAACGGCGAGATGCGCCTCCAGGACGGCGAGATCACGATGCCCGAATTCGGCGTCACCTACGACCGCGTCAACGTCCGGGCCGGCCTGGCCGGCAACCAGATCCGGCTGGATACGGCCGCCATGCGCTCCGGCGGCGGGTGGGCCTACGCCAACGGCGTCATCAACCTGACGCAGCTCAGCGTCGGCGAGTTGCAGATCAACGCCAACCTGGACGATTTCCGGGCCGTAGACTCGCCGCAGTACCGCGCCGCCGTCTCGGGCAACATCACGATGACCGGCTCGACCGAGCAGCCCGTCGTCAAGGGGCGCGTAAGCCTGACCGATACGGACATCTACCTCGACCAGTCCACGCCGGCAGCCGAGGTGGCGCCGGTGCAACTGACCGCGCGCGACTTGCGGATCGTGGAGGACCGCTTCGGCTACAAGATCGCCGCCCGCGACACCTCGACGTTCGTCTTCTACGACGCCCTGACGCTCGACATGACGGTCGAGATGGGCCGCGACATGTGGATCCGGCAGTCCGGCAACCCCCAGATCGCCATCCAGTTCTCCGGCGACCTGGAGCTGAACAAGCAGCCCAACCAGGAAATCGGCATTTTCGGCACGATCGAGGTCATCCCCGAGCGCAGCTACGTCAACCAGTTCGGGCGGCGCTTCCTCATCACCTCCGGCGAGATCGACTTCAACGGCGGCCCCACCGACTTCGTGATGAACGTCGAGACGGAGTACCGCGTCAAGAAGCGGCGCAACGACCAGCCCGAGGCGACGATCACGCTCGCGCTCAACGGCCGCCTGGACAACCCGACGCTTACGCTGGGCTCGGACCCGCCGATGGAGCAGACCGACATCGTCTCGTACATCGCCACCGGCAGGCCCGCCGACCAGTCGTTGCAACTCGGCGGGGGCGGCGGGGGCGGGGGCGGCGCCTTCGACAGCGGCGCGGCCCTGGCGACCGGGCAGCTCGCCTCGATCATCGAGGGCGTGGCCGCCGAAGGGCTCGGCCTCGACGTGATCGAGATCCAGACCTCCGGCTTCAACACCGAGCTGGTGGCCGGCAAGTACGTCACCCCGAAGCTTTACCTCGGCATCCAGCAGCCGATCACGGTCACGCGCAGCCAGGACGACCCGACGCGCCAGAACAACGCCCCGCAGGTCACCCTGGAGTACGAGGTGATCGACTGGCTGCTGCTTCGCCTCTCCGGCGGCAGCTCAGCCTTGCAGGGCAATCTGCTCTGGGAATACAGCTACTGAACGAGCGCCGGCGGCGCTGGATTTGCCCTTGCCGGGGCGCGCCGCCGGCGCTCCGGCCGCCGTATACTGTATGCGGCGGCGCACCGCCGCGCCGCCTCGACCCGCCACCCTCGCCTACACCCCGCCATGCAGTTTCGCAGCGTTCTTCACCGCGACGCGGGACTCGGCCAGGTCATGCTGACGCGCATCGGGGAATTCGCCATGTTCATCGGCGAGTTTCTGCGGCGGGTCTGGCGCCGCCCCTTCGAGGGCCGCGAACTCATCAACCAGATGGACGAGGCCGGCAGCCGCAGCCTGCTCCTCGTGACCGTGACCGGCATGGCGATCGGCATCGTCCTGGCGATGCAAAGCCGGGGCACGCTTGCCCGCTTCGGCGCCGAGGCCGTCCTGCCGAGCATGCTGGCGCTCTCGGTGTTCAAGGAGATCGGCCCGGTCATCACCTCGCTCGTGCTGGCCGGCCGGCTCGGGGCCGGCATCGGCGCCGAGATCGGCTCGATGCGCGTGACCGAGCAGATCGACGCCCTGGAGGTGACGGCCCTCAAGCCGTTCCACTACCTCGTCATCACGCGCGTGCTCTCCTGCTCGATCATCTTTCCGGTGCTCACCATCTGGACCGACATGGTCGCCATGACCGGCGGCTACCTCGAATCGGTGCTCTCGGCCGACATGGACTACCGCATCTACATCAGCACGGCGTTCGAGGCGCTGCGCTTCTCGGATCTGATCGTGGACACCCTCAAGACGAGCCTTTTCGGCTTCATCGTAGGCATCGTGAGCTGCTTCCTCGGGTTCACGGTGCGCGGCGGCACCCGCGAGGTGGGGCAGGCCGCCATGCAGTCCGTCGTCGTCTCGTCGCTGCTCATCTTTCTGGCGGACGTGGTGGTGGTGCGCGTATCGCTCATGTTTTTCGGATCGATATGACCGAGGCCCCTTCCGCCGACCCGATGATCGAACTGCGGGGCGTGCACAAACGCTTCGGCGAAAAGGTCGTGTTGCAGGGCGTGACGATGGCCGTGCCGAAGGGCATCTCGGCCGTAGTCATGGGCGGCTCGGGCACGGGCAAAAGCGTGCTCATCAAGCACATCGTGCAACTGCTCACGCCCGACCAGGGCGAAGTGTGGGTCGCCGGCCGCCGCATGGACCAGCTTCGGGGCGACGAGCTGGACAAGATGCGCCTCAACATCGGCTACCTGTTCCAGGGCGGCGCGCTCTTCGACTCGATGAACGTCTACCAGAACATCGAGTTCATCCTGAACCGCCACACCTCGCTCAACAAGGCCGAGCGCAAGGACCGCATCATGGAGGCGCTCGACTGGGTGAACCTGACCGAGACCTCGAAGCAGTTCCCCGCCGAGCTTTCCGGGGGGCAGCGCAAGCGCATCGCCCTGGCGCGCTCGGTGATCCTGGCGCCGCAGGTGATGCTCTACGACGAGCCCACGACCGGCCTGGACCCCGTTTCCGTCCGCGTCGTCTCCGACCTGATCGTGCGCCTGCGCGACGAGCGCGGCATCACCTCCATCGCCATTACGCACGACTTGCTCTGCGCCGAACTCATCGCGGATTACGTGTACTTCCTTTCCGAGGGCGAGTTCGTAGCCGAGGGGTCGCTGGCCGACCTCGAAGCAAGCCCCCATCCGGAGCTGCGCAACTTCTTCGGGAACTGACTGTTCAAAATCGCGGACGGTCGCCTCCGCTGCTCGGCCCGGCGGCCTGATTTGTCAACCGGTGCACCTGTATGTCGCGTCAAGCTCGCGTAGGACTGCTCGTCATGGCGGGCATCGCCCTGTTCTTCATCGCCCTGTTTGCCATTGCAAACCGGTCGTTCCTCTTCAGCGATACGTTCTTCATCCGCTCACGCTTCGGCAGCGTGGCCGGGCTCCAGTCGGGGGCGGCCGTGCAGTTCCAGGGCGTCAACGTGGGCCGCGTCGAGTCGGTGGCCCTGCCGGACGAGCCGGGCGGCAAGATCATCGTCAGCATGGCGATCCGGCAGGAAGCGCGCCACCTGATCCGGCAGAGCACCCAGGCGCAGATCAAGACCGACGGCCTGGTGGGCAACCAGATCGTCGTGCTCGTCAACAACTCCGATGCGCGCGTCTCGGCGGGCATCAAGGAGAACGACTACATCGCCGGCACGGACCCGTTCGACCCGTTCGACGTGGCCGACCGCGCCATGGCCTCGGTGCAGCGCTTCGAGCAGGCCGCCATGACCTTCGAGACCATCATGCGCGACGTGCAGGCCGGCGAGGGCACCATCGGCAAGCTCGTCTACGACCCGGCGCTCTACAACAGCTTCGTCGCCACGACCGACGAGACGCAGCGCGTGATGAGCACCCTCGGCAACAACGCCGAGGCGCTCGTGGGGCTGGCCGGCGAGGCTACGCAGGGCCTTCAGTCGATCCTGCTCAAGATCGACCAGGGCGAGGGCACCCTGGCCCGCATGCTCAACGACCCGGGCGTATACAACCAGCTTCTGGCGACCTCGGATACGCTGCTCGGCATCTCGACGGATTTGCGCGCCATCACGAGCAGCGCCGAGAACGCGGCCAACTGGGGCGCCCTGGGCATGTACCGGTTCTCGGAAAACATGGAAGCGCTCAAGCACAACTTTCTGTTCAAGCGCTACTACGAGGAGCGCGGCTTCATGGAGCGCGCCGAGTTCGACATCCGCGAGCGCGCCATCGAGCAGAGCTACAAGAAGCTCGAAGCGCGGCAGCGCGAGCTGCTCGAATGGGAAAACCGCCTGAAGGACGCCGAAGAGACCCGCGCCGCCGACTCGACGGGCGTCACGGCGGCTCCTGCGCTCCAGCCGGCGCCGGGCCGCTAAGCCCATGCCGCCGGAAGAGCTTCAGGGCGCCGCCTCGGGGCCGCGCAAGGCCCTCGTCCACCGCGAGACGGCCTTTGAAACGACGCTCATGGTGGGCGGGCTTTTCCTGTTCCTGATGCTGCTCTTCGAGATGCGCACGGCGCCGGGCGAGAAGCACTTTCTCAACCCGCCGCTCATCGCCGCCGCCGGGACGATTCTGCTCTGGCCGCTGCGCCGCCAGGCCAACGTGCGCTCGCTGCTGCTGGCCGGCGGCTTCCTGATGCTGATCTGGTTTGCGAGCCGCCTGGGCGACGTGCTGGCCCTGTTCGCCTTCATCTACCTGCTGGCTTACCTTTTCGACCCGCTCCTAGAAGCGGCCCGCGAACGCTTCCGCATCCCCCGCAGCCTCTCGGCAATGGCCGTGACGCTGCTCGTGGTGGGGGCCTTTGCCTTGCTGATCCTGCTGCTGGCCCCGAAGGTGCTCGGGCAGCTCGAAGACCTCGCCGCGCGCATCTTCGGCAGCGCCGCCCACCTCAACCAGTGGCTTCAGCACGCGCCCATCCTGGACCAGATCGAGAAAAGCGGCATCATCAAAAAGCAGGCGCTCATCGACCAGCTCACCGCCTCCCTGGAGGCGCAGGCCGGACAGGCGGGCGCCGTCATCCCCCGGGTCGTACAGCGCGTGCTCGGCGTGGCCGGCTCGGTGATCGGGCTCATCACGACGCTGGCGCTCATCCCCGTCATCCTCTACTATACGCTCAAGGATTACCCGTTCATCACCCGCCGGCTCGTCGAGCTGTTTCCGACCTTCGGCGGCGACCGCGAATACCTCTCCAAGGCGGGCGACGTGGTGGGCAACTACCTGCGCGGCCAAATCATCATCAGCGCCATCGCCGCCTTCAACGTCTCCGTAGTGCTGGTCCTCTTCGACGTGCCGTTCGCCCTGCTCATCGGGCTCTTGACCGGCCTGCTCAACATGATCCCCAACCTGGGGGCCATCATCACCAACGTCATCGGCATCTCGATCGCCGCCGTCTTCGGCGACCCGTGGTTCATCGACGCGCTGATCGTGTTTGCCACGCTGCTGGGGCAGTCGATCCTGGAGTCCGCCGTGCTCACGCCCAAGATTCTGAGCAGCCATGTGGGGCTGCACCCCGTGCTGATCCTGCTCTCGCTGCTCGCCTTCGGCTACCTGATGGGGCTCTTCGGGCTGCTGATCGCCGTGCCGGTGACGGCGCTTGCCATGACGTTCTACAAAGCCTACCGGAGCCAGCTCACCCTGGAGCTGGGGGAGCCCGAGGGGCCTCCGCCCCGGCGGCGGCCCGCAGCCGCCTCGTGGCCCTTCGGGCGCCGCCGCCGGGGCGGCCAGGGCCGCGTCGCGCCCGAGGCGCCCGATCAGGACGGAACCGGCGTATCTTCCGCGCTTCCCTCCGACTGATTCCCCCGCGCCCCATGCAGTTCACGCTGGAGTATACCGACCGGGAGACGCGCGCCCGGCTCGGCCGCATCGACACGGACCACGGCCACATCGACACGCCGATCTTCATGCCCGTCGGCACCGTCGGCAGCGTCAAGGCGGTCCAGCCGCGCGAGCTGCTGGCCGACGTGCGGGCGCAGATCATCCTCGGCAACACCTACCACCTGTACCTGCGGCCGGGGGCGGCCCTGCTCGAACAGGCGCGCGGCCTGCACCGGTTCATGGGCTGGCCCGGCCCTATCCTCACCGACTCGGGCGGCTACCAGGTGTTCTCGCTCGCGGCCCGGCGCAAAATCACCGAGGAGGGCGTGCGCTTCCAATCCCACATCGACGGTTCGCGCCACCTCTTTACGCCCGAGTCGGTCGTGGACATGCAGCGCAGCATCGGCTCGGACATCATGATGGCGCTCGACGAGTGCCCCCCCGGCGAGGCTACGCTGGAGTACGCCCGGCGCTCGAACGCGCTCACGATGCGGTGGGCGGCCCGGTGCAAGCAGCGCTTCGCCGAAACCGAGGGGCGCTACGGCCACCACCAGGCGCTGTTCCCGATTGTGCAGGGCGTCGTATACCCCGAGCTGCGCCGCGAGTCGGCCGAACGGCTCGTCGAGATGGACTTTCCCGGCTATGCCATCGGCGGCCTCTCGGTCGGCGAGCCGGCCGAGCAGATGTACGCCATGGTCGAGGTCGTAACGGAGGTGCTGCCCGCCGCGCGCCCGCGCTACCTGATGGGCGTCGGGACGCCGGCCAACCTCATCGAGAACATCGCGCGCGGCGTGGACATGTTCGACTGCGTCATGCCCACGCGCAACGGCCGCAACGGTATGCTCTTCACGACCGAGGGCATCATCAACATCCGCAACCGGAAGTGGGCCGCCGACTTCTCGCCCGTGGACCCCGGCCTGGAGCGCTACGCCTCGCAGGCGTTTACCAAGGCTTACCTGCGGCATCTGTTCCTCTCGGGCGAGATCCTGGGGTTGCAGATCGCCTCGCTGCAAAACCTCGGCTTCTACCTGTGGCTCATGCAGGAGGCGCGCGCGGCGCTGCGGCAGGAGCGCTTTGCGGCGTGGCGGGCCGAGATGACCCCGCGCGTCTCGCGGCGCCTTTAGAACCGGCGGCGGCGGTGGGCGTTACATCCGGCTAGACCTCCGCCCTACCCCCAACCCCTTATGCGGCAGTTTGAAGTCCCCACGTTTTACCGCAGCGATGTCATTGCGCGGGTCAAGGCGGCCCGCAAGCTGACCGACCCCCGCAAGCGCGACTTCAGCCCGACGACGCTCGACTTCGGGCCGGTGCGCTTCAAGCTGGCGCGCCATTTCGGCTTTTGCTACGGCGTCGAGCAGGCCGTCGAGATCGCCTACCGCGCCCTGGAGGAGGCCGCCGGGCGGCGCGTGTTCCTGCTCTCCGAGATGATCCACAACGCCCACGTCAACGCCGACCTTCAGGGGCGGGGCGTGCGGTTTCTGCGCTCGACCTCGGGCGAGCAGCTCATCCCCTTCGACGCGCTCTCGCCCGAGGACGTGGTGATCGTGCCGGCCTTCGGCGTCTCGGTCGAGGTGCAGGCCGATCTGGAGCGGCGCGGCATCGATACGCGTCGCTACGACACGACGTGCCCGTTCGTCGAGCGCGTCTGGAAGCGCAGCGCGCAGATCGGAGCGCAGGATTATACCATCGTGCTGCACGGCAAGCGCACCCATGAGGAGACGCGCGCCACGTTCTCGCACGCCCGGCAAGGCGCGCCCGTCGTCGTTGTGCGCGACCTGGGCGAAGCCGAGCGCCTGGCCGCCGTCATCCGGGGCGAGGCCGGCCCGGAAGCCTTCTACGTGTGGTTCGCGGGCTGCTATTCCGAGGGTTTCGACCCCGCGCGCGACCTGGCGCGCATCGGCGTCGTGAACCAGACGACGATGCTGGCCTCCGAGACGGCCGCCATCGCCGAGCGCCTCCGGGCGGCCGTCGCCGAACGCTACGGCGCCGAGGGCGCCGCCGAGCGCTTCGCCGATACCACCGACACGCTCTGCTACGCCACCAACGAAAACCAGACCGCCACCCTCGCGCTCATCGAAGCCGGGGCGAATTTGGCCCTTGTCGTCGGCGGCTTCAACTCGTCCAACACGAGCCACCTCGTCGAACTCTGCGAGGCGCATTTCCCGACGTACTTCATCCGCGACGCCGCCGATATCCGCTCGGCCGAGACGATCCACCACTTCGATCTGCACGCCGCCGCCGCGCGCGACACCACCGGCTGGCTGCCTGCCCGCCGCCCGCTCGACGTAGTGCTGACCGCCGGCGCATCCTGCCCCGACGCCCTTCTGGAGGAGGTGCTGGTGCGGATGCTGGCGTTTTTCCCCGGCGCGCGCACCCCCGCCGAAGCGCTGGCGGACCTTCCCGACCTTGCCCCGATGCCCTCATGAGCCCCGACTGCCCCACCGCCGACGCCTGCGTGGACGGCGCGCCCCCCGAGGCCGCCGATGCGCCCTGGTACGCGTCGTGGTTCAACCGCAAGGAGTACGAGCTGGTCTACCGCAACCGCGACGAGCGGGAAGCCGAAGCCCTCATCGACCTCATCGTGCGCGCCGTGCGCCCCGCGCCGGGCGCGCGCGTGCTGGACATGGCCTGTGGGCGGGGCCGCCACGCCCTAGCCCTGGCCCGGCGCGGCTGCCGCGTGACCGGCATCGACCTCTCGCCCGTCGCCATCGCCACGGCGCGGCGCCTGGCCGCCGAGGCCGGCGCCGCCGCCGCGTTCCGCGTGGGGGACATGCGCGCGCCCGTCTGCGAAGGCTGCTTCGACGGGGCCGTGAACCTGTTCACCGCCTTCGGCTACTTCACCGACCCCGCCGAGAACCTGCGCGCCCTGCACGTCATCGCCCAGGCGGTGCAGCCGGGCGGCTGGTTCGTCCAGGATTTCCTGAACGCCCCCTACGTGGCGGCGACGCTCCGGCCGCTCGACGTGCGCCGTGAGGCCGGCTTCGAGGTGGAGCAGCGCCGCTGGATCGCCGAGGGCCGCGTCAACAAACGCATCACCCTGCGCCGGGAAGGCCGCGAGCAAACGTTCACCGAGTCGGTGAGCCTCATCGCCCGCGCCGACTTCGAGCGGATGTACGGGGAGGTCGGCCTGGAGATCGCCCAGGTCTACGGCGACTACGGCGGATCGGCCTGGAGCGAGGCTTCGCCCCGGCTGATCCTCTGCGCGCGCCGGCAGGGCCGCTCCTAGCATGGCCGCCCCCGGCCGGACCGCGCTGCGCCGCCTCGCCGGCGCCCTGCTCCTCGCCGCCGCCGTAGCCGCCGGCGGCTGCGACGTGTTCGCGCCGCGCACCCCCGAGGACCCCATCGACGTAGGCGGCG
>CBDTTW010000023.1:0-25395 GCA_965363675.1 uncultured Rhodothermaceae bacterium | reverse complement strand
TCGGCATCTACTCGGTGATGTGGAGCGAGCACTGCTCGTACAAGAACTCCATCGCCGTCCTCAAGACCCTTCCGCGCGAGGGCGAACACCTGCTCGTCGGGGCGGGCGAGGAGAACGCAGGCCTGGTCGATATCGGCGACGGGCTGGCGGTGGCCTTCAAGATCGAGTCGCACAACCACCCTTCGGCCGTCGAGCCGTATCAGGGCGCCGCGACGGGCGTCGGCGGCATCCAGCGCGACATCTTCACGATGGGCGCCCGCCCCATTGCCTCGCTGAACTCGCTCCGGTTCGGTTCTCTGGAGAATCCGCGCGTGCGCTACCTGTTCAACGGCGTCGTGCGGGGCATCGGCGACTACGGCAACTCCTTCGGCGTGCCCACCGTGGCCGGCGAAGTCTACTTCGACCCGTCGTACGAGGGCAACCCGCTCGTCAACGCCATGAGCGTGGGCATCGTGCGCGCCGGCGAGACGGCCTCGGCCATCGCCTCGGGCGTCGGCAACCCGGTGTACATCGTCGGCTCCTCGACGGGCCGCGACGGCATCCACGGGGCTACGTTCGCTTCGGAGGAGATCAGCGAAAAGAGCGAGGCCAAGCGTCCGAGCGTGCAGGTCGGCGACCCGTTCACCGAGAAGCTGCTGCTCGAAGCCTCCCTGGAGGTGATCCGCTCGGGGGTGGTCGTCGGCATCCAGGACATGGGCGCCGCCGGGCTGACGTGCTCCTCGGCGGAGATGAGCGCCAAGGGCGAAAGCGGCATGGAGCTGTACCTGGAGCGCGTGCCCACCCGCGAAACCGGCATGACGCCCTACGAGATCATGCTTTCGGAAAGCCAGGAACGCATGCTGATCGTGTGCGAGAAGGGCCGGGAAGCGGCGCTCAAGGAGATTTTCGACAAGTGGGATTTGCACGCCGAGGAAATCGGGCGGGTGACCGGCGACGGCCGGGTAAAGATCTACTGGCACGGCGAGCTGGCGGCCGACGTGCCGGCCGAGCACCTCGCCCTGGGCGGCGGCGCGCCGGTCTACCACCGCGAGGCCGTACGCCCGGCGTACCTCGACGCGCTGGCGCGCTTCGACTTGGCGAGCCTGCCGGACGCCCCCCCCGAGGCCGCCGGGGAGCTGCTGGAGCGCCTCATGGGGGCGCCCAACATCGCCTCGAAGCGGTGGGTGTTCGAGCAGTACGATACCATGGTGCGCACCAACACGGTGCGCGGCCCCGGCCCTTCGGATGCCGCCGTAGTGCGCATCAAAGGCACGCGCAAGGGCCTGGCCGTCAAGACGGACTGCAACGGGCGGTACGTGTACCTCAACCCGCGCAAAGGCGGCCGGATCGCCGTGGCCGAGGCGGCCCGCAACGTGGTATGCGCCGGCGGCAAGCCGCTGGCCATCACGAACTGCCTGAATTTCGGCAACCCCTACAAGCCGGAAGTGTACTGGGTGTTCCGGGAAGCCGTCGGGGGCATGGGCGACGCCTGCCGCGCCCTCGGGACGCCGGTCACGGGGGGCAACGTCTCGTTCTACAACGAAAACCCGACGGGGGCCGTCTTTCCTACGCCGACCATCGGGATGCTGGGCCTCGTGGAAGATGTCGAGCGGCACGCAACGGGCGCGGCCTTCGTGGGGGCGGGCGACGCGGTGCTGCTGCTCTCGCCGGCGGGGTGGGCGCACCGAAACGACCTGGGCGGCTCGGAATACCTCTCCGTCGTGCATGGGGCTTACGGGGCCGACGCGCCGCACTTCGAGCTGGAGGAGGAAGCGGCGCTTCAGCAGGCGCTGCTGGGCTGGATTCAGGCGGGCCTCGTCGCCGGGGCGCACGACGTATCGGACGGCGGCCTTGCGGTGTGCCTGGCCGAGAGCGCGCTGTTCTCCGACGGCCTGGGCGCCGAAGTCGGGCTGGCGCCGGAGGAGGGGTTGCGCCTCGACGCGTTGCTTTTCGGCGAGGCGCAGTCGCGCGTTGTCGTGACGGCGGCCCCCGAGGCGGCGGCGCGCATCCTGGCCGAGGCGCCGGGCTGCGGCGTGACGGCGACGCGCCTGGGCGAGGTGACCGCCGCGCCGCGCCTGCGCATCGCCGTAAACGGGCGCGCTCTCATCGACGCGGCCGTGGAGGATCTGCGCGCGCGCTACGAGGGCAGCATTCCGGCGCTCATGGGGGCGGGCCTGGCGACGGCGTAGGGCCGCCGAGGGAAACCAATCGTCGCGAGTTCTGTTGACCGGTTAAGAACCATAAGCAAACCATCCGTCTGATTCCATAGGAGGCCCCCATGGCGAACGATGCCAAGTACGTGACGTTTACGGACGCTAATTTCCAGCAAGAAGTGATCGGCTCGGCCGAGCCGACGCTGGTGGACTTTACGGCCGCTTGGTGCGGCCCGTGCCGCGCTCTGGCGCCGGTCATCGAGGAGCTTGCCGGCGAGTACGCGGGCAAGGTGAAAATCGGCAAGCTGGACGTGGACAACAACCCGCAGATCAGCAACGCCTTTAGCATCCGCTCCATCCCGACGCTGCTGTTCTTCAAGGACGGCCGCGTAGTCGAGCAGATGGTCGGCGCGGCTTCCAAGAAGGAGCTTGCCAAGCGCCTCGACCAGCTCGTGAGCGAGCCGGCGTAACGCCTGCCCGGCGCTTTTCCCCGGCAGCCCGCAGACTCGCGAAGCCCTCACGAGTCTGCGGGCTGCTCCTTTTACTTTCCTCCGCACTCTTTTCGCAGAAGCACGATGCAAGGACCTGACTCTCAGGCGGCGCCCGAGCGCCACGACGTAGTCATCATCGGCGCCGGCCCGGCCGGGTATACGGCGGCGCTGTATGCCGCCCGCGCGGGCCTCGACCCGGTGGTTTTTCAGGGCGTCGAGCCGGGCGGACAGCTCATGACGACGACCGACGTAGAGAACTTCCCCGGCTTCCCGGAAGGCATCCTCGGGCCGGAGATCATGGAGCGCTTCAAGGCGCAGGCGGTGCGCTTCGGCGCCGATCTGCGCTACGGCGTCGTGACGGGCATCGATTTCAGCCGGCGGCCCTTCCGCCTCGTCGTTGATGAGGAGCAGACGGTCGAGGCGCGCGCCGTCATCGTGGCGACGGGGGCTTCGGCGCGGTACCTCGGGCTGCCCAACGAAAAGCGGTTGCTCGGGCGCGGCGTCTCGGCGTGCGCCACCTGCGACGGCGCGTTTTTCCGGGGGCAGGAGGTAGCCGTTATCGGCGGCGGCGACACGGCGCTGGAGGAGGCGCTGTTCCTGACGCGCTTTGCCACGCGTGTTTACCTGATCCACCGCCGGGGCGAGCTGCGCGGCTCGAAGATCATGCAGGAGCGCGCCTTGGCGCACCCGAAGATCCAGCCCGTCTGGCGCACCGTCGTCGCCGACGTGCTGGGCGGCGAGACCGTCACGGGCCTGCGCCTGCAGAACGTGCAGACGGGCGAAACGTCGGAGCTGGCGGTCGGGGGCGTGTTCATCGCCATCGGGCACAAGCCCAATACCGAGGTTTTCAAGGGCGTACTCGACATGGACCCGCAGGGCTACCTGGTCACGCACGCCGACTCGACGTACACGAACGTCGCCGGGGTGTTCGCGTGCGGCGACGCGCAGGACCACGTGTACCGGCAGGCCGTGACGGCGGCGGGCACCGGCTGCATGGCGGCCATCGACGCCGAGCGCTGGCTGGCCGCCGAGGGGGCCATCGAAGGGGTGCGCACGCCCACCGAGTACCACGACGCGGCGGCGCTCGACAGCGAGACGAGCGAGCCCGTACAGGCGCAGGCCCGGTAGAAGCGATGAATGCATTTCGGATCTGGTGGCGGGCGGCGGCCCTCGGCGGCCTTCTGGCGGCAGGCTGCGCCGGCGAGGCGGAAGCTCCTGCCGAGACGGCCCACACAGCGGCGCGCGTAGAAGCCGCCGCCCCGGCCCGCACGGCTCCGGCGGCGCAGCGCATCGACCCGGCGAGCCTGCCCCCGGCGTTCCAGCCGCAGAACGACCGCCGCGACGCGCCCGCCCGCCTGCGCGACGCCTCGACGGCCGCGCGCATACAGCTTGCCCTAGCCGATGAAAAGGCGCTTGCCGGCGCCGCCCTGGAGCCGCGCGTCGTGGGGGGTGCGGCGCTGCTGGTGGGCGAGGCCCCCTCGCAAGCCGCCGCCGCCGCCGCCCTTGCCGCTGCCTCGGGCGTCGAAGGGGTGCGGCAGGTGCTCAACGGCATGAGCATCGCAGCGGCTCCCCCGGCGGCGCCGGAGGATGCGTTCGGGCTGATCGGTTACCGGGCGGCGCCCGCGAGCGCCGCCGCGCCGAGGGAGCAAACGGCTCCGAGGCAGCCTGCGCCGGCGACCCCGGACCCGGTGCAGTCCGCCCCCGCCACGGCAAAGGCCGCCCCGCCCAAAACGCCCCCGAAGGCCGCCCCTAAAGCCGACAAAAAGCCCGCCACCCACACCGTCCGCAAGGGCGACACCCTGTGGGGCATCGCGCAGCGCTACGGCGTGACGGCGGCGCAGCTCAAGAAGCTCAACGGCAAAAAAGCCAACACGCTCCGTCCCGGCCAGACGCTGCGTTTGCGTTAGCGGCGGAACAGGTTGCTCACGACGAACCAGACGTTCTCGCGGCGCTCGCGCAGGCGGCGGCTGAAGTAAGGCAGCCACTCCGTGCCGTAGGGCACGTACACGCGCAGGCGGTAGCCCTCGTCGATGAGCTGCTGCTGCGTCTCCGGGCGGATGCCGTAGAGCATCTGGAACTCGAAGCGGTCGCGGGCGATGTGCTCGGCGGCGGCGAACCGCTTGGTCGCCTCGATCAGCCGGTCGTCGTGCGTGGCGATGCCGGGGTAGCGCGCCCCCGTGATGAGCTGCTGCGCGTAGGCCATGAACCGCTCGCGGATCTCGTCCATGCGCTGGTAGGCGATGGCTTCGGGCTCGTTGTAGGCGCCTTTGCAAATCCGCACCCGCGCTCCGAGCGCGCACATGCGCGCCACGTCGGCGGCGGTGCGCTTCAGGTAGGCTTGCAGCACAATCCCGACGTGGTCCGGGTACTGCGGGTACACGGCCTCGAAAAGCGAAAGCGTCGAGGTGGTGATGTCGCTGCCCTCCATGTCGAGCCGGACGAACACGTTGCGCTCGCGCGCCGTCTCCAGCAGGAGCAGCAGATTTTCGAGGCAGAACCCGTAGTCGATCTTCTGCCCCATCATCGAGAGCTTGATCGAGATGTTGGCGTCGAGGCCCTGCGGGTCGTCTGCGATGGTATGGATGAGGTGGATGTAGGCGTCCCGGGCGGACTCGGCCACGTAGCGGTCGCGGACGTACTCGCCGAGCAAGTCCAGCGCAACGTGCATGCCGCGCGCGTTGAGCGTGCGCACGACGGGGAGCGTTTCCGCAAGGGTTTCGGCCGCCACGAAGCGGCGTGCGAGGACGAACGGAAGTTTCAAGGGCATACGTGTCGGCGCAAAAAAGGGAACGCTCGCCCTGCCGGCGGCAAGGCCGCGCGCGGGCAAGGCCGGCCCGTGCCGGGGCCGCGCGCAAGTTAGCGGTGCGCCCGGCCTTGCCGCACGCCTACGCGGCCAGCGCGTGCGAAAGATCGTCTAATAAATCGTCGGGGTGCTCCAGCCCGACCGATACGCGCAGCAGGTTGGCGGGCGTGCGCGTGGGCGGCGCCTCGACGGAGGCGCGGTGCTCGATGAGGCTTTCGGTGCCGCCGAGGCTGGTGGCCCGGGTGAACAGCCGCGCCCGCGCGGCCACGGCCATTGCCTCAGGCTGCGCGCCGTCCACCTGGAAAGCCAGCATCGCCCCGAAGCTCGTCATCTGCGCCCGGGCGACGGCGTGGCCGGCGTGGCCCGGCAGGCCGGGGTAGTGCACGGCGGTCACGCGCGGATGCGCGGCCAGGAACTCGGCGAGCGTCTGGGCGGCGGCGCACTGCATGCGCAGGCGCGCCCCGAGCGAGCGCATGCCGCGCAAGGCCAGCCACGCGCTGAACGGGTCCATGACGGCGCCCGCCATCCCCTGAAGCGCGCGGATGCGCTCGAACAGCGCCGCGCCGCTCTCGGCCGCCACGACGGCCCCGCCGAGCACGTCGGAGTGGCCGCCGAGGTATTTCGTGACGGAGTGCAGCACCAGGTCGGCCCCGAGCGCGAGCGGGCGCTGGATCGGCGGCGGCGTCCAGGTGGCGTCCACGACGAGCAGGGCGCCGGCGGCATGGGCGCGCGCGGCCACGGCCTGCAAATCCGTGATGCGGAGCATCGGGTTGGAAGGCGTCTCGGCCAGCACCAGGCGGGCGCCCGGCTCCAGGGCGCGTCCGAGCGCGTCCAGGTCGGTCATGTCTACGGCCGTGTAGCGCAGCCCCCACCCGGCGAAGTAATCGGCAAGCACCTTGCGCACGCCGTAGTACACGTCCTCCGGGATGACGACGCGGTCGCCTGGGGCGAGCGCGCTGAAGACGGCGTGCGCCGCCGCCATGCCCGAGGCGAAGGCCGCGCCGTCCGCGCCGCCTTCGAGCCGGGCCAGCGTCTGCTCGAACTGCCGGCGGTTGGGCGTGTCGATGCGGCTGTAGAGGTAGCCGTGCGGGTACTCGCCGTCGGGGGCGCGCTCGAAGGTGGTGGCAAGGTGGATCGGCGAGACGACGGCGCCGGTGGCGGGGTCCGGCTCGCAGCCGGCATGGGCCAGCAGGGTTTCGAGGTGCAATTTCGTCGGGATCAACGGGATAACAAAAGCAGGCAAGCTGAGTATACTGTCCGTCGCTTGCGGGGCGTTATGCCTCTGAAGGCGCGCCCGGCGCGACGCATACACAAACTAGGGGTCCTCATGGCGCAGGACCAAACAGAATGCATAAAGCTTTTCTCGTGTTGTTTTTGGCCGCCGCCCTGCCCGTGCAGGCGCAAACGGCGCGCGAAGTCCTCGGCAAGTCGGCGGCGCAGTACCGCGATGCGCAGGAGTACCACCTTCAGGGCGACCTCAAGGTGTCGATGGAGTCGGACGGGCAGGAGCGCACCATGGACCTGAACCTACTCTTGGCCGAGCGCAAGCCGGACTTCATCAACGCCGTAATCGTCGGGCCGGCAGTGCAAATGCGCATTGTCTCGGACGGGCAGAACACCTGGATGTACATCCCGTCGATGAACCAGTACATGAAGCAGGACGGGCCGTTCAACGCCGACATGGCGAACTCGCCGGTGCCGAATCTCGTGCACGAGTACGCCGGCATGGCCGACAGCGTGGCGAGCGCCAGCCTGCTGCCCGAGGAGACGGTGCGCATCGCCGGGGAGGACCGCCCCGCCTATGTCGTCAAGGTCGAGTACACCGACCGCGCCACGATTCCCGGCCCGGATATGTCCACCAAGACGCTCTGGATCGACAAGGCGCGCTTCGTCGTGCTACGGGACGAAACCTCGTCCATCGTGCAACAGGGGCCGCAGGGCCGCCCGGTGCGCCTCGACGAGAGCGCCCGGTTCTCGGTGATGCGCGTCGGGGAGCCGGTGGCGGATTCGCTCTTCGTGTTCACGCCTCCCGAGGGCGCCACCGAAGTTGCGCCCGAGGAGGCGCTGGGCGATAAGCGGGCCTCGGATGGACTCGTCGGCAAGCCTGCCGAAGGCTTCCTGCTCTCCGGCCTCGACGGCGTGCCCGTCAGCCTGGAGGCGCTCAAGGGGCGCGTGGTGCTCGTGAACCTGTGGGCTACCTGGTGCGGGCCCTGCCGCCACGAAATGCCCGACATCGAGGCCCTCCACCGGGAGTTTGCGGACAAGGGGCTCATGGTGCTCGCCGTAGACGTAGCCGAGGAGGCCGCCGACGTGGACGCCTACATCCGCGAGCACGGCTACACGTTCAAGGTCCTGCTCGACTCGGACGGCGCCGTCGCTAACCAGTACCGCGCCGACGGCATCCCCACCTCGCTCATCATCGACCGCGAGGGCGCCGTGACGCACCACTTCGTAGGGGCGCGCACCGGCCGGGAGTTCCGCGAAGCGCTCAAGGAGGTCGGCATCGAGTAACACCCTGCGGCTGCATAAGAGGCGGCGCCGTATCTTGCAGGCCCGCTTGGCCGGACGACTCCCACCAGACCGCATACCCCCATGAGCACTTCGGTAGCCGACCTTCGCCGCGAGTACACCCGTGGCGGCCTGACTGAGGCCGACGCCTCCATAGACCCCATGGACCAGTTCGCCCAATGGTTCCACCAGGCCACCCGCGCCGGCTTCGTCGAGCCGAACGTCATGACGCTCAGCACGGCTACGCCCGAGGGGCGGCCCTCGGCGCGCACCATTCTGCTCAAGGGCTACGACCACCGGGGCTTTATCTTCTACAGCAACTATCAGAGCCGCAAAGGCCGCCAACTGGCCGAGAACCCCTACGCGGCGCTCGTCTTCTGGTGGGACCTGCTCGAACGCCAGGTGTGCATCGAGGGCAAGGTGGAAAAAGTCTCGGCCGAGGAGTCCGACGAGTACTTCCACAGCCGCCCCGAGCAAAGCCGCCTCGGAACGTGGGTCTCCGAGCAAAGCCAGGTGATCCCCGGCCGCAGCCTGCTGGAGACGCGCTTCGCGGACGTGGAGAAACGGTTCGAGGGGCAGCAGATCCCGCGCCCGGAGTATTGGGGCGGCTACGTGCTGCGCCCGGACATGGTCGAGTTCTGGCAGGGCCGCCCCGGCCGCCTGCACGACCGCCTGCGCTATCGCCACGGAAACGGCGGCTGGGTGCGCGAGCGCCTCTCGCCCTGAGCCCTCTCTAGCGGAAGCGGCGGTCCGTCAGGTCTTCCACTTCGCGGCGGGAGAGCAGCCGCCAGGTAGGGCTGGAAAGGCTGCCGCTTTCGCTGCGGCGGAACGTGGCGCGCAGGAACAGCTCCTTGCGCGAGGGCGCCGCGCCGGGAAAGGAGAACGCGCCCCAGTGGAAAACCCAGTAGGCGGCCGCAGGGTCGATGTGGTAGGCGCGCCCGACCAGCTCGGCCAGGTGCTGCGCCTCCGAGGCGGCTGTGGCCCCGGCGTTCCCCGCCGCCTCGCCGATGACGATGGTGTGGGTGCGGGCCTCGGCGCGCGGCGCCTTGTAGATGCGCAGGTGCGCCGACGAGGGCGCTGCGTACCCCTGCCACCCGAACAGCGTATCCACGAGCGCCTGCGCCGCGCCGGCGTGCGGCGCGCCCGCCAGCAGCAGCGCCGCCGCCCACGCCCAGCGCTTCAGCCCTTTGCGATGCGTTGCGCTCAACGGTTCAGCGCCTCTCCGCGCGTCTCGATGATTTCGCGGTATACCGCCCCCAGCTTCCCGGCCGCTGCGCCCAGCGCCGCCGCCGAGGGCAGCGCAAGCCACCCGGCGACCGGCGCGCCCCGCCGGATGGCTTCCCAGACGGCTTGCAGGCGCCCGACGAGAAGGCTTTCCGAGTCGGGCGGGTGGGCTCCGGAGAGAATATACAGCGGCGCGCCGGGGTAGGCTTCCCCGAAACGGCTCAACCCCTCGGCCAGCCGCCCTTCGAGCGGGAGCCTGTGGCGCGCGTGGGCGGGCGCCGGGTGGGCGCCCGGACGCGCGGCGACGGCGGCCGCCCCTCCGGCGCGCCACCCGATCAGGCCCAGCCCGGCCCCCAGGTAGGCGCCCGCGCCCTCCGGCATTTCAGGCGCAGCCCCCGGAAACCACTCCTCCAGGTCCTCCGGATAGCGGCCGTGCAGGAGGGCGCCCAGGTAGAGGCCGTAGCGCCAGCTCGCCAGGCGCTCGGTCGCCCGGAGGTCGTCGGCGGCGTCCGTGGCAGGCTCCAGCGGGTCGGCGCAGAAGGCGGCCCCGATGGGCGCCTCGGACTCGCTGCGTACGGCTTCGGCGGCCAGGGCCTGCCCGAGCAGCAGATGATGCGCCAGCACGGCCGCCGAGACGCGGCGCGGCGGCATCGCAGCGGCGGCGGCGCGGTAGGCCCGCTCGATGGCCTCGTCCGGGGCGTCGATGCCGACCCATAGACCGGCGGCCCCCTCCAGGCGCCGCGCGATGCGGTGGGCGTACTCCCCGAACCAGCGCGGCGTGTCGGGATGCATCCAGCCGCCCGCCGCCTCCAGCGCCGCCGGCAGCGAACCGTCGAACAGCATGGGCGCCGGGGCCAGGCCGCGCTCGCGCAGCGCATGGGCGGCGCGGGCGCACCGGTCGAGCGCCGCGTCGTCGTAGGCGTGGGGCTTCTCCGGCGCGGCCGCGGCCCAGCCGACCGGAAATGCGCACGTCCCCACGCCCAGATCCGCCAGGGCGCCGGCGGCCTCGGGGGCGGGCGGCGCAGCGGCCGAGACGCCCCACACGAAGCCTTCAGGAAAAACGAACGGCGCGCCCGGCATGCAGGATCACGAAAAGAGGAGAGGGCCCCCGAAGTTACGCGCAGGGGCGTCTTCAGAACAGGTCGCGCCGCTTTTTCGCGCCGCCGGGAGCGCCCCCGGAGCCTCGCGCTCGGGCGTGGGGCAGGCGCAGATGCCGCCGTGCTTACAGGCCCGGCAGGGGTTGACGCGGCGCCGGCGCCCACTGTCCGGCCGTTGCGCGCGTTGCAGGCATGCCCCGGCGCCGGTTCTGCCTACTCGGCCACAGGGTGCAGCACGATGGCCGAGTGGCCGGTGATGAGCCAACCTTTTTCCGACTCCGGATATACCGTGCCCGTCCCGCCGTAGCGCGGATGCTCCGAGGTCCAGAGCATCTTCCAGGCTTTGCCCGAGGGCGGGGCCAGGAGCGGCTCGGGGGCGCTGCTCAGCTCCAGGTCGCTGCCCAGGTTGACCAGCAGCAGCCGGTCGTCGGCGTAGTCGAGGAAAAAGCGGATCAGGAATGCCTCGTCGCCGAGCACGGCCCCGTCCACCCCGCCGACGCGCTGCATCCGGAAGGCCGGGTCGGACTTGCGCAGCGCGATCAGGTCCTTGTGCAGGGCGACCATTTCTGCGTGGCGCTCGTACTCGCTCCAGTCGAGCCGGCACTCCCGGAAGGTTTCGGGGCGGTCCGGGTGGGCGATGCAGGCCTTCACAGCGTCCTGCGCAATCGTCGGGAACTGCGTCAGGAACTCCAGGCGGCCCTTGCGCACCAGCTCGGCCATCTCCTCCTCGTGATCGGCGAAGTAGTGGAACGGCCGCGACGACCCGAACTCCTGCCCCTGGAACAGCATCGGCGTGCCCGGCGCCAGGATCAGCAGCGCCGCGAAGGCGCGGTAGCGGCCCGGCGAGGTGAGCTGATGCATCCGCTTGCCGCTGACCGAGTTGGCGATCTGGTCGTGGTTCTCGAAGAAGTTGACGAAGGCCCTCGGCGAGGAGCCGAGCGCGGACGTGCCCCGGCGCTTGCCGCTGTAGCGGTAGTACTGGCCCTGGAACAGGTACCCCCACTTGAGCGCCGAGATGAACTCCTGCGGCTTGCCGTGGTAGTCCACGTAGTATGCCGGGTTGTGCCCCGTCAGGGCCACGACGGCGCTGTGGTGGAAGTCGTCGTTCCACAACGCATCGAGGCCGTAGCCGCCTTCCTCGACGGGGCGCACGAGGCGCATGTGCTGCGGCTCGTTCTCGCCGACGAGCACGATGGAGCGGTCGCCGGCGGCCTTGCGCGCCGCCGTGGCGATGGCCGCGATGACGTGCTCGGCCGAGTCGTCCACGATGGCCTGCGTCGCGTCGATGCGCAGCCCGTCCAGGCGGTACTCGCGGATCCAGTAGGCGGCGTTCGAGATGAAGAACTCGCGCACCGGCCCGGCGTCGGCGCCGTCGAAGTTGATGCCCTCGCCCCACTCGTTGGCGTGCTTCGAGGAAAAGTAGCGCTCAGCGTAATGCTTGAAGAAGCTGCCCGACGGCCCGACGTGGTTGAACACCACGTCCAGGATGACGGCCATGCCCAGCCCGTGCGCCGCGTCGATGAAGCGGCGGAAGTCGTCCGGGCGGCCGTAGAGCCGCGTAGGGGCGAAGAAGTTCACGCCGTCGTAGCCCCACCCGAAATTGCCCGTGAAGTCGGCCACCGGCATGACTTCCAGCAGGGTGATGCCGGTCTCGGCCAGGAGGGGCAGCTTCCGGATGGCGGCCTCCCACGTGCCCTCCGGCGTGAACGTGCCGATGTGCATCTCGTAGGCGACCTGCTCTTTCATGGTCGCGCCCTTCCAGTCGGGGTGCGCCCACACGAACGCATCCGGATCGACGACCTCGGAGGGGCCGAGCGGCCCTTCGGGCTGGAAGCGCGAGGCGAGGTCCGGCAGGGCGTCGCCGCCGTCGAGGCGGAAGCGGTAGCGCGTGCCGGGTCCGGCCTTCGGCGCGAAGCCGGCGTGATAGCCGCCTTTCTCGGCGCCGAGCGCCAGGGCCGCCGACCGGGCGCCGGGGCCGCCTTCAAAGGTCACCTCGACGCGCTGGGCCTGCGGCGCCCAGACGCGGAAATGCACGCCGCCGGGTTGCGCCTCGGCCCCGACGGGCAGGCGGCGCGGATACGTTTCGGGCATGGGTATCGGCAGAGTTGAAAGAGAAGAGCCGCCCGGCTGCAGCGGACCGGGGCAGAGGGTATACGCCGGAAGGCCGCGAGGATTCCGGGAGCGCCGGGGCCGGGCGTGCCGATGTGGTTACGGTTGGGCGCGCCCTGAAACGGCGGCGCCCGGACCCGCTCCGGCCGCCGCCGAAGTCCGGTCCGGGCGCCGCCCGGCATAGCCTGTAGCGCGGCCGCCCGCCCCTAGGCGTTGAAGCGGTAGCCGAGGCCGTAGACGGTCTCGATGTACTTCGGGTCGGCGGGGGTCGGCTCGATCTTCTGGCGCACCGAGGCCATGTGCCGGTCGATGGTGCGCGTGGCGATGTCCTGGTCGATGCCCCACACGGCGCTCAGGAGCTGCTTGCGCGTGACGGTCTGGCCGCGGTATTGCAGCAGGTAGCGCAGCAAATCGAACTCCAGGGCCGTGAAGTGGATTTTCTCGCCCTGCTTCCAGACCTCGTGCGTGCTGAAGTTGACCTTCACGTCCCCGATCTGGTAAATCTCCATCGGCTTCTCCGAGGGGGACATGGTGCGGTTCAGGATGGCGCGCACGCGGGCGGCCAGCTCCTCGGCGTCGAACGGCTTGGTCACGTAGTCGAGCGCCCCGAGGCCGAAGCCCTTCAGGACGTTTTCCTGCTCGCCGCGCCCGGTCAGCATCAGCACCGCCGAGTCGATGCCCATCTCCTGCGACTCGCGCAGCACCTCGAAGCCGTTCTTCCGGGGCAGCATCACGTCGAGCAGCACGATGTCGAAGGAGGGCTGCTGGTTCTTGATTCGTTCGAGCGCTTCCTCGCCGTCCATGACCCGCTGAACGCGGATGCCCTGAAGCTCGAAGAAGTCCTGCAATGCCGTGCCCACGTCGGGGTCGTCCTCGACGATGAGCATGTGGATCTTTTTGTCGTCTTTTTCAGGCATGGCCGTGCGGAATTGCATATTGGTCATTCAGGTCTCCAGGCGGTGGCGGGGCAGGGGGTTCTCTTGGGGGAGCAGAGAAGCTGCGGGCCAAATTCAGGTATCCGACGCAGGATGAGCGGTTCGGAGTCTCCCAAGAATATAGGCGGCCTGCGCGCAGGACGCGCGCGCGCGCAGGCGGGGTGCGGCAAATTATTACAAGCAGGTTTCAGGCCGGCAGCCGCTCAGGCGGTGGGCGCCGCGCCGAAGAAGGCGCGCATCTCGGCCAGGATGTGGCTGACCATGCGCGCGGTTTGCTTCTGCAAATCCTGCGGTTTGTACAGGCCCGTCTCGATGACGTTCTTCATGCGGCGCTCGGCGGCCACCATGCCGATTTTAAGCGAAATCTCGGGGCGGCGGATGAGCAGCGCGCTGATGTCCTCGCGGCGGATCTCCCAGACGAGCGCGTCGGTCTCGGCCATGACGGTCGCCGAACGGGGCTGGCCGGTCAGCAGAGACATTTCGCCGAAAAAGTAAACCGGGTTGAGGCGGCTCACGGGGGGCGTCTGCTCGCCGTCGGCGCTTTTGCGGAACACTTGCAGCAGCCCTTCGACGAGCACGAACATCGAGTTGCCGGTGTCGCCCTCGCGCATGACGGCCTGCCCCTTGCGGTAGGTGAACGTTTTGAGCCGCGAAGCGATCTCGGTGAGCGCGTCGAGATCGAGGCCCTCGAAGATCTCGATGTGGGCCAGCGTCTCGACGCGGCTTTCGAGCGAGCGCTTCTCCATGTAGCCGCGCGAGGCGTGGCTGAGGCCATCGCTGTCGGGGGCGAGGTTGAGCCCGGCGTGCTGGACGTGCTCGGCCAGGCTTGCCATGAGCGCGGCGTGCGCGGCGGCGCGGGGCGTGGCCGCCGGGTCGAGGTGGTAGGCGATTTCGTAGACGTTGCCCGCCGGGGTGCTGTCGCACAGGGCGACCGTGGGGGGCGGCACGGCCGCCGGGCCGCCGGCGCGCGCGGCCGCAATGGCGCCGGCCTCCAGCACGCGCAGCGCCCGTTCGAGCGGGATGCCGGCGTCGAGTGTGAGGTGCGCCTTGAACCGGCACAGCCCTTGCCGCGCCCCGTGCGCCGCCACGATGGACTGCCGGAGGATGTGGCTCGGGATGGTGAGGGCATGCCCCTCGGCGTCGATCAGGCGCGTCTCGCGGGCGTCCACGTGTGTAACGAGGCCCTCGCCGAGCGCGTGGTGCAGGCGGTCGTGCACGACGATCCAGTCGCCTTCGTAGGGCTGGCCGTCCAGGTCTTCGAACGGCGTGGCGAACGGGTCGAGCAGCTCGCGCTTGAACACCACCAGGAACGCCGCGAACGAAACGCCGCTGACGGCCCAGATGCCGCTTTCGATGCCCTGGAAGAGCAGGGCGAACATGCCGATGAGCGCGCCCAGATACGCCAGCAGCAGCACGACGGGCACGCGCCCGCGCCGCAGGGCCAGGCACACCCGGTACAGGCTGTACGCCCCGAACACGAGGAACCATGCCTGCACGATGTTGACGACGATGCGCCCGCCGCGCGTGCTCAGGTCGAGCACGTGCTGGCGCGCCAGGTCGTGGGCGTAGAGCGTGACGAGGGCCAGGCCCGCGCACGCCGCGAGCGGCGTCAGCAGGCCGCTCATCCAACGGCCGAGACGCGAGGGAAGGGGGATAACGTCGTCCATGAGGCGCGGGCGGTCGGGAGGGGGCGGGCGCACGCTCCGGCGCTCGGAGCTTTGGAGAGAGTATCGCCCGTCTGCGCCGGACCTTAAGCCCCAAAGGCCGCCGCCGGGCTCGTTTTTCCGCGTTGGGCCGGCCCGCATGTGTCCGTAGGCATATACACGCACATACTCAAAGTGACGGGGTATTACAATCGTTTACATTATTCACATTCGATTCATGGCTTGTAAAATCAAATATTTCAGACGATTGCGTCAATATGGGGAACGTGGGGGCATTTCGGCGCCTTGTGTCAATTGTCACAGGCTTATAACTTCCCGGCGTGTGTAAGGTCTCGGCGCGCGTCGGACCCGCCGCCCCCGTCTTTCGTCTTTTTTGCCGCCAGCGCCATGCGCCGTTTCTCCTTCGCTCTGCTGCCGCTCCTCGGCGTAAGCCTGCTCCTCGCCGCGTGCAAGTCCGGCGGCGAGACCGGGGCCGCCGGAGCCCTCGCCTCGGCCCAAGCCGAGGAAGGCGCCTACTTCACCGACATCACCGAGCAGGCCGGCATCGACTTCGTGCAGACGCTCGGCGACGCCGACCTGAGCAACATCGTCGAGACCGTCGGCAGCGGCGTGGCCTGGATCGACTACGACCAGGACGGCTACATGGACCTCTACATCGCCGACGCCGCCTTCACCGAGGGCGTCAGCTCGGGCGAGCGCCCCACGGGCCGCCACGGCGACCGCCTCTACCGCAACCTCGAAGGCAAAGGGTTCGAGGAGGTCACGCGGAAGGCCGGCATTCGCGGCGACGACGATTACAGCATGGGCGTGGCCGTCTCGGACTACGACAACGACGGCTACCCCGATCTCTACGTCAGCAACTACGGCCCCAACAAGCTCTACCACAACACCGGCAAAGGCGGCTTCGAGGAAATCGCGGCGGCGGCGGGCGTGGCGGGCAACGAGTTTTCGGTGCAATCGACGTGGCTCGACTACAACAACGACGGCCGCCTCGACCTGTTCGTGGGCAACTACCTCGACTACGACCCCAACTATAACTACTACTACCAGCCCGACGGCTTCCCGCCGCCCATTGCCTACAACGGCCAGCCCGATTTCCTCTTTCGCAACAACGGCGACGGCACGTTCACCGACGTGACGCGCGAGGTGGGCTTGTTCTCGGCCGAAGGCCGCATGATGGGCGTCGGCGCGGCCGACTACGACGGCGACGGCTGGACCGATCTATACGTCGCCAACGACGGCATGGCCGACTACCTCTACCACAACGAGGGCGGCAAGAGCTTCACCGAGGTAGGCTACCCCTCCGGCACCGCCTTCAGCGAGGGCGGCGAGGAAACCTCCAGCATGGCCGTGGACTGGGCCGACTACGACGGCGACGGCGTGCTGGACCTGTGGGTCTCGGACATCCACTTCAGCGCCCTCTACCGCAACCAGGGTGCGGGCCTCTTCGAGGACGTGACCGTCAACACCGGCATCGCCGTTCCGAGCGGCCAGTACGACGGTTGGGGCTCGGCCTTCGTCGATTACGACAACGACGGCGACCAGGACATCTTCAAGGTCAACGGGGCCGTCAACCACCTGTTCGGCCACGAAAGCCAGGTGTTCGCCAACGTAGGCGACGGGCGTTTCGAGGATGTTTCTCTGGACTTGGGCAGCTTCTTCCACAAGGAGTACGTCGGGCGCGGCGCCGCCTTCGGCGACTACGACAACGACGGCGACGTGGACGTGGTGCTCAACAACCTCAACAGCAAGCTGGTGTTTTTGCGCAACGAGGGCCTGAGCGGCAACCAGTGGCTCGCCCTGCGCCTGGTGGGCAAGCGCAGCAACCGCGACGGCGTGGGCGCGCGCGTCACCCTGGAGGCGGGCGGACGCCGCCAGGTGGTCGAGAAGAAAAGCGTCATCGGGTACATCTCGACCAACGACCCGCGCCTGTTCTTCGGGCTGGGAAAGGCCCCCGTCGCCGACCGCATCGAAATCCGGTGGCCCTCGGGCGCCGTCCAGACGCTCACGAACGTGAAGGCCGGGCAGATCCTGACGGTCACGGAAGCCGCAGATGCGGAGGTCGCCGATGCTGCGCGCTAACCGCCTCGCGCGGGTGCTGCTGCCGGCGGCGGCGCTCGTGCTCTCAGCGTTTCTGCTGTACCCCCGGCAATCCGCGCTTCCGGAGGGCAGCATCGTGGCGGTGCGCCTGCCGGCCGCCGCCGACCCGGCGGGGCGTTTCCCCGAGGGCGCCGAGATCGTGCGCTTTTCCGGGCCGGGCGCGGCGCCGGAGGCGCTTACGCCGGAGTTCGCCTCGGCCGCCGCACCCTCGTTTTCTTTCGACGGCGCGCGCCTGGTGTTTTCGGGCAAAAAAAGCCCTTCCGACCCGTGGGAGATCTGGGAGATGCCCGCCGCCGGCGGCGCGGCGCGGCGCCTTGCCGGCGGTTTCCGCGCCTGCACGGCCCCGTTCTACCTGACCGACGGGCAGGTGGTCTTCAGCGCCGCCGCCGAGGGGGCCCCCGAGGCGTTCGCGCTGTACCGCACCGAGGCCGCCGGCCCCCCGACGCGCATCACCTATCACCCCGGCGCCGCCTTTGCCGCCGGCATCCTCGGCGACGGCCGCGTGCTCTACGCCGCCGAGGGCGGGCTTTACGCGGTGCGCCACGACGGCACGGGCGCCGAGCTGTTCTACGGCGGCGCCGTGGAGCGCGCGCGCTACGGCCTCGGGCGCGTGCTCGTCTCCGACGCCGGCGGCCTCACGGCCGTCGAGGCGTCGCAGCCGCTTACGAGCGGGCGCCGGTGGGCGGCGGCAAGCGGGCAGTTCGGCGGCGCCGACTTCACCGGCCCGAACGCCGCCATAGCCGCCTACCGGCCCGGCGCGCGCGCGCCGTTCGCGCTGCGCCGCGTGGAAGGCGGGCGCCTCGGGGCGACGTTCTACGCCGATGCGCGCTTCCACCTCGTCGATCCGGCCGCCGCCGCCGCCCGCCCGGCGCCGCTCGGCTTCGTCAGCGTCGTCGATACGGCCAAAGCCACCGGCGAACTTTACGCCCTGAGCCTTTACGACGGCGCGGCGGCCCCGCCCCCCGGCGCGGCGGCGCGCGTGCGCGTCGTGGGCGCCCGGAGCGTCCTCGGCGAGGCCTCCGTCGAGGCCGACGGCTCGTTTCGGCTGGAGCTGCCGGGGGACACCCCCGTACGGCTTCAGGGCGTCGATGCGGAGGGCCGGCCCGTCACGGCGCTTTCAGGGTGGATGTGGCTGCGCCCCGGCGAGCAGCGCGGGTGCGTGGGCTGCCACGAGAACCGCGAGTTCGCCCCCGAGAACCGCGTGGCCCTGGCGATTACCAAGCCGGCCGTCCGCCTCGGCATCGACGCGCCCGCCGGGGCCGCCGCCGACGCCTACACCGCCGCCGACAAACACTAGCGCCGCCTCATGAACCGATTGTTTGTCGCTACGGGAACTACGCTCACCGCCGTGCTGACGGTGCTGCTCTTTGCCGGCAACCACTTTGCCGACGAGCACACGCGCAAGATGATGGGCGGCCTGCCGGCTCCGTCGAACTGCCTCTCGTGCCACGCGCACATGAGCCGCAGCCCGATCCTCCAGCCGCTGATGCGCTCCGAGCGCTACGTCTCGCCGCACGGCCTGGCCGCCTCGGGGGCCGAGCTGTACGTGGCCGCCGAAGAAGCCGGCGAGCTGCTCGTCGTCTCGGCCGCCGAGCGCCGCGTGGTGGGCCGCATCGCCGTGGGCCGCGCGCCGCACAGCATCGTCGTCGGCCGCCGGGGCGAGCGCGCCTACGTCTCGTGCTCGGGCGACGATGCCGTGGTCGTTGTGGACCTGAAGCGCCGCGCCGTCGTCGGGAAGTATGCCGTCGGGACGCTCCCGAAGGGCCTGGCCTTGAGCCCGCGCGAGGACCGCCTGTACGTCGCCAACAGCGGCTCGGACGACATCTCGGTCGTCGAGACGGCGAGCGGCGAGGAGCTGATGCGCGTGGCCGCCGGCAACAACCCCTACGCCGTCAAGCTCTCGGCCGAGGCGGGGGTGCTGCTGGCGACCAGCCGTCTCTCGAACCCCGGTCACTTCCGCGAGCCCGTCGCGGCGGAGGTGACCGTGCTGGAGGCCGAGACGGGCCGCGTGGCCGAGCGCAAGCTGCTGCCGGCGGCGCACCTCGTCGAGAGCGTCGATTTTACCCCCGGCGGCGACCTCGCGCTCGTCACGCTCGTGCGCCCCAAGAACCTCGTCCCCTCGACGCAGGTGGGGCGCGGCTGGATGCTCACCTACGGCCTCGGCGTCCTCGACCCGCGCGCGGGCGGCAAGATGCTCCAGGTGCTCCTCGACGAGCCCAACGCCTACTACGCCGACCCTTACGCCGTCGTCGTCTCGCGCGACGGGCGCCGCGCCTTCGTGACGCACGCCGCCGCCGACTGCATCAGCGTCATCGACCTGGCCAAGCTGCGCCGGGTCTACGCCGAGGCCGACGCCGACAGCCTGCGCCTGCTCCCGAACCACCTCGGCCTGAGCCGCCGCTTCGTCATCGGGCGCATCCCGACGGGCGCCAACCCGAAGTCCATGGCGCTCTCGCCCGACGGCCGCTGGCTCTACGTCAGCGAGCAGCTCGAAGACCGCATCGCCGTCATTTCGGTGGATCGCCTGGAGCGCGCCGGCGCCATCGACCTCGGCGGCCCGGGCCGCATCACGACGGCCCGCCAGGGCGCCCGCCTGTTCCACGCCGCCCGCGCCTTCCAGGGCCAGTTTAGCTGCCGCTCGTGCCACCCCGACGGCGACCAGGACGCCATATCGTGGGACTTCGGCGGCGACGGCCTCGGCAAGAATATCGTCAACACGATGACCCTGCGCGACATCGGGCATACGGCCCCGTTCAAGTGGGCCGGCACGAACGTGAGCCTCTACATGCAGGACGGCATCCGCTTCGCCAAGCACCTCACGCGCGTCGATCCGTGGCCGCCGGGCGAGCTCAAGGCGATTGTGGCCTACATCTATTCGATCCCGCAGACCGAGAACCGCTACCGCAAGCCCGGCGGCGCCCTCACGGCCTCGCAGGAGCGCGGGCGCCTGCTCTTCGAGCGCGAGCGCAATCTGGCGGGCGCCCCTATCCCGGCGAACCAGCAGTGCAAGAGCTGCCACAACGGGCCGTTCTACACCGACCGCCGCAAAGCCGACGTGGGCACGATCCGCCCCACCGACGCCATGCAGGCGCTCGACACGCCGCAGCTCGTCAACATCTACGACTCGGCGCCCTACCTGCACGACGGCAGCGCGCAGACGCTCGAAGAAATCTGGACCGTCAACAGCGTCCACGACGAGCACGGACTGGTCAGCGACCTGAACAAGAACCAGCTCAACGACCTCATCGAATACCTCCGAACCCTCGGCCCCCCCAAGTCCCACTAACCTTCTCCGCGCCATGAGCCGCACCGCCAAAACCGCCGCTTCTACCAGCGTCCTGCTGCTGTCGCTGGCTGCCCTGTTCATCTTCGGCATGAGCGCGCGCGCGCCCGAGCCTGCTCCGCCGCCCGCCGTGCGCGCCGGGGAAGCCCCGGCTCTCCCGGCCGAGCGCGTATACCCGCCCGCCGACACGTACACCTGGCAGCAATGGGGCCTCGCGGAAGGGCTGCCCTCCGCCAAGGTGCTCGCCGTCCGCGTCGATGGACCGCGCGTGTGGTTCGGCACGAACAAGGGCCTGGCTTTGCTGGAAAACGGCAAGATGCGCACCTTCACCACGCGCGACGGCCTCGTGCACGACGTGGTCGTCAACCTCGAAGTGGACCGCCGCACCGGCGACGTGTGGATCGGCACGGCCGGGGGCCTGAGCCGCTATTCGGGCGGGCGTTTCGAGTCGTACACGCAGTTCAACAGCGGTCTGCTCAACAACATGGTCTACGGCGTCGAGGTGGACGGCAGCGACGTATGGATCGCTACGGCCGCCGGGGCCAGCCGCCTCAACAAGAAAACCAACCAGTGGAGCATTTTCAACGAGACCAACACCCCCATGCACGAGCCCTGGACCTACGCCGTCGCCGCCGAGGGCGACAAGGTGTTCGTCGGGGCGTGGGGCGGCGGCGTCCTCGAATACACCAAGTCCACCGACGTATGGAAGGAGTACTCCGACCCCGACGGCGAGATGGAGATCGAGCTGTTCCCGAACGACGGCCCCGTGCACGACATCACGTCGTACCTGGACTTCGAGGCCGGCAAGGTCTGGCAGGCCACGTACTTCGGCCTCGGCGTCTTCGACGGCACGCGCTGGAAGGGCTACTTCGCCGAGGATAGCGGCCTGGCGGGCAACTTCATCAACTTCGTCAACGCCAACGGCCCCGTCGGCTGGATGGGCACCGACCGCGGCCTGAGCGCCTTCGACGGCCGCACCTGGCGCACCTTCAAGCGCTTGCCCGACGGCCGGGGCGAGGTCACGATCTGCAACGAGACCTGCGCCGAAAAGAAAGTCCTCACGACGCCGACGGCCATTGCGCATAACTACGTGCTCGGCATCGACTTCCAGGGCGCCGACATCTGGATCGCCACGGAAGACGGCGTCAGCCGTGGAACGCCCGTCGCCGCCGGCCGCGCCCTCTAGGTCCTGAACCCTCATCGCGCCCGCCGCCCGGCGGGCCTATCGGAACATACCATGGAACTGAAGACGAACCTTGCCACCCCCTTTGCCGCGGCCGACAGCGCCGAGGCCCGCCAGGAAATGCTGCGCATCGGCCTCGTCGATGCCGACGGGCGGCCGCTGGCGGGGCCGGCGCCCACGCCCACGGCCGCGCTCACGCCGCGCCACGCCGTGCAGGCCCCGAACGTGCTCAACGAGGCCTACCACTACGCCAAGCCTGCCTCGTTCTCGCGCGCGCTCTCCATCGACCTCGGCGCGCAGACGTTGCTGCTGATCTCGGGCACGGCCAGCGTCGACGAGCACGGCGCCACGATCCACGTCGGCGACTTCCGGGCGCAGCTCTGGCGCACGTTCCGCAACATCACCGAGCTGCTGGCCGCCGAGGGCATGACGTGGCACAACATCATCCGCACCACCTGCTACATCCGCGACATCGAGCGCGACTACGAGGACTTTAACCAGGTTCGCGCCCGGTTCTACGAATGGCTGCGCCTCGACCCGCTCCCGGCCAGCACCGCCATCCAGGCGCGCATCTGCCGCTCGGATCTGCTGGTCGAGATCGAGGCCATGGCGATCCGGCCCAACCAGGGCTAACCGCGCCCGCAACCCCCCTCGCGCTATGATTCGCACCCCGCTCGCCTGCGCCGCCCTCGCGCTGGCGCTCCTGGCCGCCGCGCCGGCCGCCGCGCAGCAAAAAGCCGCGCCGCAGCAGCAGAAGCCTGCCGAGACGGCGAAAAAAGAAGGCAACTACGGCAAAACCCCCGACGCGCTCAAGCCGTACCGCGGCTTCCGCGAGCCGTACCGCTACAACTTCGCCACCAAGCAGCCTTTCCTCGGCGCCGGGCGCGACAAGACGCCGCCGCCGGGGCTGAAAACCGTCCGGATCGGCTTCATGGCCCCGCTCGACGACGCTTCGCCGGAGGCCGCCATGGGGCGGCGCTCGCTTCAGGGCGCGCAGCTTGCCGTCGAGGAGGCCAACGCCGCCGGAGGCTACAACAAGCTGCCCTTCGAGATGGTCATCCGCGACGACGTGGGGCCGTGGGGTTCGGCCAGCAACAAGTTCGTCGAACTCAACGACGAGCACGTATGGGCGGTGCTCGGCTCCATCGACGGCCAGGTGACGCACATCGCGCTGCGCGTGGCGCTCAAGCTGGAGCTGCCGATGGTCTCCGCCGGCAGCACCGACCCGACGCTCACCGAGACGCGCATCCCGTGGTACGTGCGCGTCAACGCCGACGACCGGCAGGAGTCGTACGCGCTGGCGAACTACATCTTCAACAAGCTCGGCTACGCGCGCGTGGCAATGCTGCGCGTCAACAGCCGCTACGGGCGCGTCGGCGTCGGCGAGTTCCGCGACGCCGCCCGCCGGTTGGGCAAGCCGCTCATGGTCGAAATGCGCTACGGCCCCGGCGACGCCGATTTCCGGATGCAGCTCGAACGCATCCGGAAGACGAACGCCCAGGCCGTCGTGCTGTGGGGCGACGCCGGGGAAATGGCCGCCATCGTCCGGCAGATGCGCCGCATGGGCATGAAGCAGCGCATCTTCGCCTGCGACCGCGCCGTGTCGCCGGAGTTCATCAAGGCCGCCGGCCCCGCCGCCGAAGGGCTGCTGGCCGTCTACCCGTTCAACCCCGAGTCGCAGGCGGCGCGCTACGTCAACTTCCGCCGCCGCTACGTCGCCCGGTTCAAGCAAGAGCCCGACTGGCAGGCCGCCCACGCCTACGACGGCATGAACCTGATCCTCGATGCCGTGCGGAACGCCGGGCTCAACCGCGTCCGCATCCGCGACTGGATGCAGTCGCTTGCCTCGTACGAGGGCGTCACGGGCCACATCCCGTTCGACGCCACGCTCAACGACGTAGGCGAGGTGTACCTGGCGGGCGTGCGCAACGGGCGCTACGACTTCTTCAGCCCCCCGGCGGCCCACTGACGGCCCGGATAACCTGCACGATCATGGAGCACCCTGATTTCTGCGCCGCCCCGCCCCCCTCGGGCGAGCCGTTGTTCGCGCGCAGCCGCCGGCCCGAGGGCCGCGTGGTCTCCTTCGGCGGCGCCGAGGTGGGCGGCGAGGCGCTGTGCATCATGGCCGGGCCGTGCTCGGTCGAGACGCCGGAACAACTCGCCCGGACGGCGCGCGCGGCGGCCGAGGGCGGCGCGCACGTGCTGCGCGGCGGCGCCTTCAAGCCGCGCACGTCGCCCTACGCCTTCCGGGGGCTGGGCGCCGAAGGGCTCGAGCTGCTGGCGCAGGCGCGCCTCGAAACGGGCCTGCCCGTCGTGACCGAGGTCATGGACGCGCGCCACCTCGACCTGGTGTGCCGCTACGCCGACGCGCTTCAGATCGGCTCGCGCAACATGCAGAACTATACGCTGCTCGAAGAAGCCGGGCGCACGGGCATGCCGGTGCTGCTCAAGCGCGGCATGGCCGCCACGCTCGACGAGTTTCTGTACGCCGCCGAGTACGTGCTGGCCACGGGCAACCCGAACGTCGTGCTGTGCGAGCGCGGCATCCGGACGTTCGAGCCGGCCGCGCGCAACACACTCGACCTGAACGCCGTCCCGATCCTGAAGCGCCGCACCCATTTGCCCGTCGTCGTGGACCCGAGCCACGGCACGGGGCATGCCTGGATGGCGCCGGCGATGGCGCTTGCGGCCGTCGCCGCCGGCGCCGACGGCCTGCTCGTGGAGATGCACGCCGCCCCCGAAACCGCCCTCTGCGACGGCGAGCAGTCGCTTTCGCCGGAGGCGTTCCGGGAGATGATGCGCGCCCTGGAAGCCGTGGCCGCCGCCCTCGGGCGCAGCCTCGCGCCGCCGGTGTGCGCGTGAAAGCGATGGGCGCGGCCTGCCGCCGCTTGCCGCCGGCGCTGCGCCTTGCGGGGCTGCGCCTTGCGGGGCTGCGCCTTGCGGGGCTGCGCCTTGCGGGGCTGTGCCTCGCGGGGCTGTGCCTTGCGGGGCTGTGCCTCGCGGGGCTGTGCCTCGCGGGGCCGGCGGGAGCGGCCCCGCCCGCCGACTCGGTGCGCATCGGGCTGCTCGTCCCCGGCAGCGGCGCCGAGGCGCGCGCCCTCCGCGAGGGCGCCGCTCTCGCGGTGGCCGAGGCGAACCGGGCCGGCGGCTTTCGCGGCCGCCCGTTTCGCCTGGTGATGCGCTCCGACGAAGGAGCCTGGGAGTCGGGGCCGCAGCAGGCTTCGCGCCTCGTCTGGGACGACGGCGTATGGGGCGTGCTCGGCTCGGCCGAGGGCCGCAGCGCGCACATCGCCGAACAGGTCATCACGCGGGCGCGCATGCCGTTCGTCACGCCGTGGGCCTCCGACCCGACGACGACGCAGGCGAACATCTCGTGGTTCTTCCGCTGCGTCCCCGACGACCGGGCGCAGGCCGAGGCGCTCGTCCGGGAGCTCTACGACCGCCGGGGTCTGGCCCGCGTCGTGGCGCTCTACGAGGACAGCTACGACGGGCGCATGGCGTGGTCGGCGTTCCGCAAGGCCGCCGGGGCGCGCGCTCCGGTGGGCTACGTGGTCGGCCCCGGCGCCGGCGCGGCGGCGCTGGCGGCGGCCGGACGCGCCGAGGCGGTCGTGCTGTTCGGGCACGCGCCGTTCGGGGCGGCCCTGGCGGCGCTTCCGGCCGTGCAGGCGTGGCGCGCGCCCGTCTTCGGCGGGCTGGCCTTGCGCGGCGGCGCCTTTTTGCAGGCCGCCGCGCGCCTGGCGGCGCCGGTGGTGCTGGCGGCCCCGGAGCCTGGGGCCGCGTCCGCCTTCGAGGCGGCCTATCGCCGGGCCTACGGCCGTCCGCCGGAGACGGCCGCCTACTACGCCTACGACGGCATGCGCGCCCTC
>CBDTTW010000022.1:0-25591 GCA_965363675.1 uncultured Rhodothermaceae bacterium | reverse complement strand
TCTAGGCCACTTGCAGCACGATTTTGCCGATGTTCTCGTTGGCCTCCATGCGGCGGTGCGCCTCGGCGACCTCCTGCCAGGGGTACACCCGGTCGATGACGGGCCGCAGCCGCCCCGCCTCGAAGGCCGGCAACAGCAGCGCCGCCGCGTCCGCCGTCAGGCGCGCTTGATACGCGACGGTCCGGGAGCGCAGCGTTGAGGCCATTACGGAGAGGCGTTTGGCGAAAAAGGGCCGCAAGTCCAGCCCCTCGGCGCGCGCGCCGCCCAGCATCGCCAGCAGCACCATCCGCCCGTCGAGAGCCAGGGCGCGCACGTTTTTCTCCCAGTTAGGGCCGCCCACGAAGTCGATGATCACATCGGCTCCGTGCCCGCCCGTGGCCTCATGCATGCGTGCGGCGAAGTCCTCGGTTTTGTAGTCGATGCCTACCTCGGCGCCGAGCGAGGCGCAAAACGGCAGCTTGCCCGCCGACGCCGTGGCGTAGGCGTGCGCCCCGGCCAGCCCCGCCAGTTGCAGCGCCGCCGTCCCGACGCCGCTGGCCGCCGCGTGGATCAGCACATGCTCGCCCGGTTGCACGCGCGCCAGCCAATGCAGCGCCTGGTAAGCCGTCAGGAACACTTCCGGAATGGCGGCGGCCTCCGCGAAGCCCATCGCCTCGGGGATCGGCAGCGCCAGCCCGGCGTCCAGCACGGCGTACTCGGCGTAGCCGCCGCCGCCCATGAGGCCGCACACGCGGTCGCCGGGGCGCCACGGCCCGGCCTGCGCGCCCACGGCCTCCACGACGCCCGCCGCCTCCAACCCCAGCAGGCTGCTTGCCCCCGGCGGCGGCGGGTACTTGCCCTCGCGTTGCAGGATGTCGGCGCGGTTGAGCGCCGTCGCGTGGACGCGCACCAGCAGCTCGCCCGGACCGGCTTCCGGGCGCGGGGCCTCGCCCAGGGCGAGCTGGTCGGCCCCGCCCTTCTCGCGCACGAGCACGGCCTTCATTATCTTCGTCGGCATAGGATTTCCTTTCTATCTCTATCTTTTAGGTTTCAGCAGCGCGCCTTGCCCGGCGGCAACGCCGCGCCGCCGGGCAATGTAGCCCTCTGCCTCCCCTCGGACCAACAGCCCCCGCGCCCTCATGAACGACCCTGCGACGGAGCCCCTCGTCATTGCCCTCGACGGCGGCCGCAGCTACCCTATCGTCTTCGACCGCATCGAAGCTTTGCCCGAGGCCCTCGCGGGGGTCGGCCTCCGGGCCGCCCGCTGCCTCGTCGTGACGGATGAAAACGTCCACGCCTGCCACGGCGCGCGTCTGGAGGCGGCCCTGGCGCGCGGCGGCGCCGAGGCGCGTACGCTCGTGCTGCCCCCCGGCGAGCAAACCAAGTCGCCCGAGCACTTGCAGCGCCTCTACGACGCGGCGCTCGGCTGGCCTATCGACCGCAAAACGGTCGTCGTGGCGCTCGGCGGCGGCGTCGTCGGCGATTTGGCGGGCTTTGCCGCGGCGACGCTGCTGCGGGGCCTGCCGCTGGCGCAGATCCCTACGTCGCTCGTAGCGCAGGTAGATAGCGCCGTAGGGGGCAAAACCGGCATCAACCACGCGGCGGGCAAAAACCTGATCGGGGCGTTCTACCAGCCGGCGCTCGTGCTCTCGGATGCGTCTACGCTCGGCACGCTTCCGCGCCGCGAGTGGACGGGCGGCCTCGCCGAGGTCGTCAAGCACGGCCTGATCGCCGACGCGGCCTTGTTCGACTTCCTGGAAGCCCACTGGGAGGCCGTCTTTCGGGCCGAGCCCGCCCTGCTGCCGCGCCTCGTGCGCGACGCCGTGGCCGTGAAGGCCGCCGTCGTGGCCCAGGACGAGCGCGAGCACGGGCTGCGCGCCGTCCTGAACTTCGGGCACACGTTCGGGCACGCCGTCGAGCGCGTGGCCGGCTACGGCCGCTTCACGCACGGCGAGGCCGTAGCCCTCGGCATGCGGGCCGCCCTGCACCTCTCGGCGCGCCGCCGGCCGGGCTTCCCGCTGGAGCGTGCGCTCGGCCTCGTGGGGCGCATCCCGACGCCGCCCGGCGCCCGCGCCCTCGACGAGCAGGCGCTGCTCGGCGCGATGCAGGTGGACAAAAAGAACGACGCCGGAACCGTGCGCTTCGTGCTGCTCGGCGGCATCGGCGATGCCTACGTCGCCGCCGACGTGGCGCCCGAGGAGGCGCTGGACGCCTGGCGAACCGCCTGCCCCGACTGAGCGCCGCCGCTCCGGCCTAAACGAATCGGCCGCTTCGCGCGTTAGAGTCTGCAACCCCCCGGCTCCCGTGTGACCCCCGCCCGCACCCTACATATCGGAACGCTCGCGCTGCGCGGCCTGCTCTACGCCGCGCTCGCCGCCGCCGTCGTCTTCGTCGGGCTGACGCGCACGCAGGTAGGCCGCGACGGTCTGCGCACGCAACTGGAGCAGCGCTTCGCCGACGAGTTCCGGGGGCGCCTGCGCATCGGGCGGCTGACGGGCAACCTCGTGAACGACCTCTACGCCGTCGATGTGGCGCTGCTCGCCCCGGACGGCTCGGCGGTGGCGCGCATCGACTCGGTGGTGCTGCGCCCCCGCTGGAGCGACCTGACGAGCCGCCGCCTCTCGCTCCGCAGCGCCACGTTCTACCGGCCGCGGGTGCGCCTCGTGCGCAGCGCGGCGGGCCGCTGGAACGTGCAGTCGGCGCTGGAGCGGCGGCGCCCGGCGGCGCCGGGAGGCGGCCGGTGGGTCGTCGGCTCGGCCGACGTGCGCATCCTTGGCGGCGCCCTTTCCACCGAGAACGCGGGCGCCCTGCCCGCCGCCGTCGCCTCGGGGCAGGTTTTCGACTATACGCACGCCTCGGCCCGAGGCATCGCCTTGCAGGCCGCCGTAGACTGGCGCCCCGAGCGCAAGGTGGTAGACCTCGACGCCTTCGCGGCCGAGGCGCCGGGCCTCGGGCTGCGCATCGAGCAGCTTCAGGGGCAATTCGTCATCGCCTCCGACCGCCTGGAGATGAACGGGGTGCGCCTGCGCACGCCCGCGAGCAGCCTCCAGCTTACGGCCCTCGTGGGGCGCGGGCGTCCCGCCGCCGAGCGCGCCCTGTCCGTTTCGCTGGCCCCCAGCCGCATCGGCTTCGACGAGCTGCGCCGCGCCCTGCCGCGCCTGCCTCTGGCCTCGGAGGCCACGCTTGCCCTCGAAGCCGAAGGCACGCTGCGCCGCCTGCACGTTTCGGCGTTCTCGGCCCGCGCAGGCGCCTCGCGCCTGGAAGGCAGCCTGCGCCTGGGGGGCCGCCTCGACTCGCTCGGCTTCGCGCTGGACTTGGGCCGCGCCCGCCTCCGCTCGGCCGACGTGCAGGCGCTCGTTCCCGCGCTGCCGCAAACGGCCGCCGCCGCGCTCGACGGCCTCGGGGGGGCGCTGCGCTCGGAAGGCTGGTGGAACCTCAAGTCCGGCGCCGGGGCCGCCTACCAGGCGCGCGCCGAGGGCCGCGTGGAAGGGCCGGCGGGCCGCGCCGACGGAACGGTTTCGGCGGCCCACGCCCCCGGCGCGCCGCTCCGCTACCGCGCCCGCCTGGCCGTCGCCGACCTGAACCTCGGCGCCGTGCCGGGGCTCGCCGACTTCCCGTCGGCGCTCTCCGGAAGCGTCGCCCTCGAAGGCCGGGGCCTGGAGCCGGCCTCGGCGCAGGCCGCCGCCGAGGTGCGCCTCGGGGCCTCCAGCCTGCGCGGCTACGCCGTGGATTCGCTCAGCGCCCGCCTCTCGGTCGGCGGCGGCCTGGCGCACGGCGCGGCGCGCGTGCGCCGCGACCGCCAGCGGGCCGAGGCCACATGGGAGGCTTCGCTGGACCGCGCCGCCCCGACCTGGAGCGCCGACATTCTGGCCGTGCACGTCGATGTGGGCCAGTGGCTGCGCCGCGACTCGCTCGCGACCGACCTGAACGCGCGGTTCACGCTCGAAGGGCGCGGGGCGGCGCCCGGCGACGTGGAAGGCGCGCTTACGGCCGTGTTCGACTCGTCGGCGGTGCGCTACAACCACCGCGAGCGCCGGATCGCCCCCCACACCTCGCGCCTGGAGGTGCTGCCCTACGCCCCCGGCGCCCCGCGCCTGCGCCTCACCGGCGACCTCGCGACGGCCGAGGTGCGGGGCGTGCGGAGCGCCGGGCCGGTCATCGCCCTGGCCCGGCGCTGGACCGAAGCCGTGCGGCAGGCCGCCGCGCGCCAGCTCGACAAGCCCTATCACGAGGCCCCCGCCGCTCCGCTGCCCGCAGCCGACGTGCCCGAGCCCGTCGCCGCCCCCGAGCCGGTCGCCGCTGAGGACGCCGCTGGGGACAACGCCCTCGATCTGGAAGCCCGCGTGGTCTTCCACCAGAGCCAGGCGCTCGGCGCTTTCTTTCCGGGGCTGCCCGTGCTGCACACCGACCTGGAGGCGCGCCTCGCCCTGCGCACCGCCGGCGAGGAGGTGCTTTTCGAGGGGGCTCTGCGCGCCGACTCGCTCGTGGCGGGCTCCTTTCGCCTCGACTCGCTCGGCTTGAGCCTCTCGGGCGCGGCAAACCTGAGCCTGCCGCTCGAAGAATCGGCGCGCTTCGAAGCCTCGGCCCACGCTGCCGCGCTCCGGGCCGCCGCCTTCACCCTGCTCGACCCTGCCGCCGAGGCCGGCTTCGCGGCGCGCGCCGGCCGCCTGCGCTTCGAGGCGACGCAGCGCAAACAGGCCGACCCGGTGCGCCTGGCCGCCGCCCTGCGCCTGCTCCCCGGCGAAAACCGCCTCGACCTGACCGAGGTGTACGTCGGCACGGGCGATTACGTCTGGACGAAAACCGGCGGCGGCCCGCTGCGCCTCTTCTCCGACGCGGTCGTAGCGCCGCTCGTCGTAGTGGAAGGGCGCAGCAAGTCGCAGGGGGCGGCGCAGCAAATCACCATTCAGGGCGTGCTCTCGGGCGCTCCCGAAGACTCGGTGTTCGTCGATGCGCGCGGGATTGTGCTGCGCGAGGTCTCGCAGCTCTTCAGCGCCCGCTACGCCATCGGCGGCGTGCTGAACGGGCGCGCCACCGTCACCGGGGGGCTGCAACGCCCGCGCCTGGGCGGCTACGCCGAGATCTACGCCCTCTCGGTGGACAACCGCATGCTCGGCGACGTTACGGCGACGGCCGGCTACGAGCCGGGGCGCAACTCCGTGCCCGTGGACATCCGGCTGCAACAGAACCCCTTGTTGCTCGAAGCCCCCGCCGATCCCGGCGGCATCCAGATCGTCGATAACGACGTGCATGTCACCGGCTACGTGCACATGCCCGAGACCGGCGACGCCGGCCCGTGGCTCGACGCGGCGCGCCTCGACCTGGCCGTGGCCGCCGGGCGCGTGGACCTCGTGTTTCTGGAGTACATCTTCCGCGACGTGCTCCGGGCTACGCGCGGCGGCATCTCGGGCGTGGGCGCCGTCAGCGGCTCGCTCCGGCGGCCCGTGTTCAACGGGCAGTTCGCCGTGGCCGACGCCCATCTCGAAGTGCCGCGCTTCAACCTGGCGCTCGACGGCGTCGCTTCGTTCGAGATCGACCGCGAGGGCCTGCACATCCGGCAGGCCACGCTCACCGACAAAACCGGCGGCAAGGCCACGGCTTCGGGCAGCCTGCTCTTCAACGAATACCGCTACTTCTCGCTCGACTTCAGCGGCGTGCTCGACCGCATGCAGATCATCGACGTGATGACCTCACGCGATTTGCCCTTCTACGGGCGCATATGGGCCAGCGGCCCCATCTCGCTCACCGGGCCGCTCTACGGCGCGACCCTGCGCGCCCCCGACGCCGCCACCGCCCCCGAGAGCGAAATCTTCATCCCCATCGTCGAAACGTCCTCGCTCGTCGATCCGGGCTTCATCATCTTCACCGACTCGACCGGCGCCCTGCCCGACCTGAACGAGCTGGTGCGGCGCAGCAACGTGCTCAGCAAACGGCCCGCCGGAGAGCGCGACTTCCTGACCGGCCTCGACCTGGACTTCAACATCTTCGCCCCGCCCGGTTCGACGATCCACCTCGTCATCGACCCGCTCCTGGGCGACCAGATGAACGCCATCGGCACGGGCCGCATCCAGTTCCGCCGCCGCGAGGGCGAGTACGCCACCTACGGCCGTGTGGACGTGGCCGCCGGCGACTACCTGTTCACCGCCGGCGACGTGTTCTTCCGGCGCTTCCTCCTCGACGGCGGCGCGCTCACGTGGGACGGCGACCCCGTGGACGCCATCCTCGACGTGACGGCTTCCTACCGCACGCGCGCTTCCCGCGAGGGGCTTAACCAGAACGTCTCGTCGTCGCTCATCCCGCTCGTGGTCCGCCTGAACGTGACCGGGCGCGTCTCGACGCCGGCGGTGAACCTGAGCCTGGCGGTGGACCGCGACAGCCGCGACCTCGACGGCGGCCTCAACACCCAAGGCCTGGAGGCCGAGCTGAACCAGCCCGAACGCGCCGCCGAGTACGCCACGAGCGTGCTGCTGACCAACTCGTTCCTGCTCACGGCGTCCTCGCTGACGCAGCCCTCCGACCTCGGCGGCGGCGGCGGCCGCAACCAGTTTGCCTTCAACTCGGTCTCGCAGCTCGTCGCCAGCCAGATCAACCGCTACCTGAGCCGCGCCATCCCCAACCTCGACCTCAACTTCGGCCTTCAGGGCGCCGACGCGCAGGACCTCGACGTAACCTACGGCGTGGCGCTGCGCCTGCTCGACGAGCGCCTCGTCATCCGGGGCGAGGGCATCTACGAGCGCGGAAGCGACGTCGTAGCCGCCTCCGGCGAGGGGCGCAATCGCGGCGAGGTGGTCGTGGAAGTGCGCCTCAACGACGCCGTGGCGCTTGAAGTGTTCTACCGCCGCGAGGGCGACGTGCTCTCGGACGCCGTGCTGACCAACACCACCGGCGCCGGCGTCTCCTACGAGGCGCAGTTCTCCACATGGCGCCGCCTCTTCGGGCGCATCTTCGGCGGCCGCACGCCCGCGCCGCCCGATACGTCGGCCGTGGCCGGGCCGGCGCGCTGAGGCGCCGGCTTTTCACCACATCGTATCACCCCCGGCGCGACTTCGGCGGCGGCGCTCGGTATTACCGGGCACATCAATCCGGCATATTCCGCTATGGGCGTCCTTTTCAAGCGCAAAACCATCCTGACCGACCGCGAAAAGGAGCTGCGCGCCCGCGAACAAGACCTGCTCGAACGCCTTGCCGCCGCCCTGAAGCGCTTCGGCGCCGACGTGGACGAGGAGGATCTGGAGCGCTTCGGCGACGCGCGCCGCCAGCTCGACGGCATCTTCCTGATCGTTATTGCCGGCGAGTTCAACTCGGGCAAATCCAGCTTCATCAACGCCCTCGTCGGCGAGCGCATCCTGCCCGAGGGGGTCACGCCCACCACCGACCGCATCAACGTACTCCAGTACGGCGACCAGCCCGAAGAGCGCTCGCCCGAGCCGTTCCTGCTCGAACGCTCGCACCCCGCCTCGGTGCTGCGCGAGCTGAGCATCGTCGATACGCCCGGCACCAACGCCATCGTCCGGCGCCACGAGGAGCTTACGCGCGACTTCGTGCCCCGCTCGGACCTGGTGCTGTTCGTCACCTCGGCCGACCGCCCCTACACCGAGACCGAGCGCCTTTTCCTGGAGCACATCCGGGAGTGGGGCAAGAAGATCGTCGTCATCGTCAACAAGATCGACATCCTGCAAGACGCGGCCGAGCGCGCCCAGGTGCTGGGGTTCGTCCGGGACAACGTGTCGGGGCTGCTCGGGGCCTCGCCGGAGGTGTTTCCCGTCTCGGCGCGGCAGGCCATGGCCGCCCGGCAAAGCGGCTCCGAGGAGGCCTGGCAGGCCAGCGGCTTCGGCGCCGTGGAGAACTACCTGCTCGAAACCCTCGACGCCGCCGAGCGCGTGCGCCTGAAGCTGCTCAACCCGCTCAACGTGGGGCTTCGCCTCTCGGGGCGCTACAAGGAACTCGCCTTCGAGCGCCTGAAACTGCTCTCCGACGACGTGGAAGCCATCGAAAACGTCAACCGGCAGCTTTCCTTATTCCACGAGGAGATGCTGCGCGACTTCGAGCCGCGCCTGGCCCGCCTGGACGTGCTTTTGCGCGACATGGAGTCGCGCGGCGATCGGTTCTTCGAGGAGACCATCCGCATCGGCCGCATCCGGACGCTGCTCGACAGCGACAGCGTCCGGCGCGCTTTCGAGAGCGAGGTCGTCGCCGACACGCCCGCGCGCATCCAGGCCGAGGTCGATCAGATCGTGGACTGGATCGTGGACCGCAACCTGCGCGTCTGGCAGGACATCAACGCGCACATCGACCGGCGCCGGCTTTCGCGCCACCGCGAGGAGATCATCGGCGAGGTGGGGCAGCAGTTCGACTATAACCGCCAAGCCCTGCTCGGATCGGTGGGCCGCGTCGCGCAGGAGGCGGTGCGGGACTACAACCGCGAGGTCGAGGCGCGCGAGATCGCCAACCAGGTGCAGGGCGCCTTCGCCACGACGGCCCTGGCCGAAGCGGGGGCCATCGGCCTCGGCGCGCTCGTCGTGACGGTGCTTACGGGCGCCGCCGCCGACGTGACGGGCATCCTGCTGGCGACGGCGCTCGCCGTGGGCGGCTTCTACCTGCTGCCCCTGAAGCGCCGCCAGGCCCGGCAGGCGTTCCACGAGAAGGTCGGCGCCCTGCGCGCCGCCCTCTCCGAGACGCTCACGCGGCAGGTGCACCGCGAGATCGAGTCGGCCACGGAGCGCATCAACGAGGCTATCGCCCCCTACCGCCGCTTCGTGCGCAGCCAGCAGCAGGACCTGAGCGAAGGCCGCAACGAGCTTGTGGCCGTCGAGGATGCCCTGCGCGAGCTGCGCATCCACATCGAGAGCCACGCCTGAGGCGGCGCTACGGCTGCCAGAGCACTTCGGGGTACTCGCCGGCCATGATGAGGCCGTTGAGCGTCGCCATGACGCGCGGCTTGTCCTCGGGGTAGGTGATGCCGCACCACGGCCCTTCGCCGTGCACGATCTTGACGCGCGCCTTGCCCTGGGCCACCAGGTCCTGCACGTAGGTCGGCAGCAGGTACTCGGCCTTCTCGGAGGCGGCGTGCTTCTCCAGAAACTCCAGCAGGCCGGTCTGAAGCTGGCCGAACAGGGCGGGCGTAAAGCCCCACATGTTCATCGAGACCTGCGTATCGCCGGGGATCACGCGCGGCGCGCCTTCGGAGGCCAGCACGCGCCCATCCTCGCCCTGCTTGACGATGCCGATGACCTCCTCGATGTCGTAGAGCCAGCCGTCCTCGTCGGCGTACATGACGCCCCGGTTCACGTCGCCCGCGTCGGTCATGGTATCCTTGAGCGAGAACCCGACGTTGACGTAGAGCGCCTCCTGCGGGTCGCTGAGCCGCTTGAGGAAGTCGCCGAGCACTCCGTAGGCGCTTGGGCCGTAGAAGTCGTCGGCGTTGATGACGCCGAAGGGGCCTTGCACCGCCTCGGCCACGGCCAGCACGGCGTGCCCGGTGCCCCACGGCTTTTTGCGGCCTTCCGGCACGGCGTAGCCGGCGGGCAGATTGCTCATCTCCTGGAACACGTACTCGACCGGGTGCACCCCCTCCCAGCGCGCCACGACGCCGCTACGGAAGGCGTCCTCCATCTCGCGGCGGATGATGAGCACCGTGCGCGAGAAGCCTGCGCGGATGGCGTCGTAGATGGCGTAGTCGATCATCGTCTCGCCCTGCGGGCCGAGCGGTTCGAGCTGCTTCGGGCCGCCGAAGCGGCTGCCCATGCCGGCAGCCATGGCAACGAGGGTAAGGTTCATCCGGAGTATCGTTTTCTTGTAAGGATCGGCAAAGGCAAAAATCGGCTCTTGTAAGCGCCGCTGCAAAGTCGTATTACGAGGGCAGCGACAATGTTACGATCCTTTCCGCCGGTTTCCTGCCGATGACCGAGAAATCGCGCCTCAACATCGACCAGGTAGCGCTCATGGCGGGCGTCTCGCGCTCGGTCGTCTCGCGGGTGCTCAACAACCACCCGCGCGTGAGCGAGGAGGCGAGGCGCAAGGTGCGCGAGGTCGTCGAGCGGCACCACTACCGCCCCAGCTCGGTTGCGCGCGGCCTCGCCACCGACCGCACGCAGGAAATCTGCATCTTGGCCCCCCGCCGCCACGACGACGCGCTCGCTACCGGCTTCTGGACCCTGCTGCACCTCGGCATCTCCGAGCGCTGCATCGGGCGCGGCTTCTTCGTCAGCCTCAGCATGATCTCGGCGGCCACCGACGCCGGCATCCACGACCGCATCCTCAACGACCGCGTCTACGACGGCTTCATCCTGATTACGCAGGAGGTCACCGAGACGCTGGCGCCGCTCTTGCAGTCGCGCCGCGCGCCCGTGGTGCTGCTCGGCAACGACCCCGCCTACCCGGACGTGCCTTCCATCGACGTGGACAACTTCGACGGGGCGTACCGGGCCACGCGCCACCTGATCGGCCTCGGGCGGCGGCGCATCGGCGTCATCCTCGGGCCGCTGAGCATCCAGGAGACCATCGACCGGCGCAACGGCTACCTGCACGCCTTGCTCGAAGCCGGGCTGGCCCCGCACGACTACCCGGTGGCCTGCGGCTTCTACTCCGAGCGCAGCGGCTACGAGACCGTGCGCGGGTGGTTGCAGCGGCGCGCCTGCCCGGAGGCCATCTTCTGCGGCAGCGACACGATCGCCGTGGGCGTGCTGCTGGCCCTCCACGAAGCCGGCGTGCGCGTGCCCGCCGACGTGTCCGTGGTGGGCTTCGACGACATCCCGGCGGCGGCCTATACCATCCCCCCGCTGACGACGGTGCACCAACCCATCTACGACAAGGGCGTCGCCGCGGCAGACCTGCTGCTCGACCGCATCGCCGGGCGCACCGACGGGCCGCCGCACGTGCGCCTGCCGGCCGCGCTCGTGGTGCGCAGCAGTTGCGGGGCCGCCTGAAGCGCGCGCGTTTACGGCCCCGCCCATGCCCTGCGGCCGTGGCAGCGGTCCCATGCCGGAGGGAAGCGGTTCCATTGCAGGGGCGCGGCCTTGCCGCTGCGGCCGCTGCTTCGTAGCCTTTAAGCAGCAACCGAATCACCGCCTTAGCCCGAGGGAAAACATGCCTACGGCTTCTTCAGCACCTTTCCTGGTCGGCATCGACGTGGGGGGCACCAACATCCGGTTTGCCCTGGCCGCCGCCGACCAGCCGACGACGCTGCTGACGCACCATGCCTGCCCCACCCCGCCCACCGACGGCCGCGCGGCCTTCATGGACTTCGTGGAGGCCCAGATCAAAACGTGCTTTGCCGAGATCGGGCGGCCGGGGGCGCGCCCGGCGGCCATCGGCCTCTCCTCGCCCGGCATCATCGACGCCGCCGCCGGCATCATCGTCAAGACCAACAACCTCGGCTGGAGCAACCTGCCGCTGGCCGCCCTGCTCCAGGAGCGTTTCGGGACGCCCGCCGCCATCGAGAACGACGTGCGGGCCGCCGCCCTGGCCGAGTTTCACGGCGGCGTCGGCGCCGAGGCGCGCTCGCTGGTGTACCTGACCGTCAGCACGGGCGTGGCCTGCGGCATCATCGTGGACGGACGCCTGCTGCGCGGCAGCCACAACGCCGCCGGCGAAATCGCCTTCTTCGTGCCCACGCCCGAGATGCTGGACCAGGACTGGAGCGCCAACGGCGCCCTGGAGTCGCACGCCTCGGGCGTCGGCATTGCGCGGCAGTGGCGCGAGACGCACCCGGAGGCCGCCCCCGACGTTTCGGCCGCCGACGTGTTCGAGCGCGCGCACCACGGCGACCTCTTGGCTGCGCGCTTCGTGCGCGAAGCCGCCGACGCCGTGGCCCAGGCCGCCATCGCCATCGGCGCGCTCATCGACCCCGAACTCCTGGTGCTCGGCGGCAGCATCGCGCTGCACGAGCCGCGCCTGGCCGAGCGCATCCGCACGACCGCCCGCGCCCACCTGCCCAAGCCGTTCGAAGTCGTCCTCTCGACGTTCGCCAACGACGCGCCCCTTATCGGCGCGCTCAGCCTGGCCGCCTCGTTGCAGCCAGCGCGCGCCGCCGCCCCGACTACCTGAACCAACCCCCTGCACCCAACGCTAACCCCCCTATGGAAACCCTTTCTCCCCAAACCCTACGCCCCATGCGCACCTCGCACCTTTCGCAAGGCAACGGCGCCCAGTTCGAACGCGTGCCGGTGATGATCTTCGACCACCCCGGCCAGCTCTCCTACCAGATCGCCCGGCGCGTGGCCAACCTCATCGAGGAGGCGCAAGCCGCCGGCCGCAATGCCGTGCTCGGCCTGCCCACCGGCTCGACGCCTATCGGCGTTTACCGCCACCTCATCCGGATGCACCGCGAAGAAGGTCTCGACCTCTCGAACGTGGTCACCTTCAACCTGGATGAGTATTACCCCATGGAGCCCAACAGCCTCCAGAGCTACCACCGGTTCATGCGGGAGAACTTCTTCGACCACGTCAACATCCCCGAGCCGCACATCCACATCCCGCGCGGCGACCTGCCCCGCGAGGAAATCGAAAACTACTGCCTCAACTACGAGCACGCCATCCGCAAGGCCGGCGGCCTGGACCTGGTGCTGCTCGGCATCGGGCGCACGGGCCACATCGGCTTCAACGAACCCGGCTCCTCCCGCGAGACGCGCACCCGCCTCGTCAGCCTCGACGAACTCACGCGCAAGGACGCCGCCAGCGACTTCTTCGGCGAGGAGAATGTGCCCCGCGAAGCCGTCACGATGGGCGTCGGCACGATCATGGACGCCCGCGAGGTCATCCTGATGGCGACCGGCGAGCACAAGGCCCCCGTGCTCAAGCGCGCCGTCGAGGAAGAGCCCGACCGCGCCGTGACGGCCTCGTTCCTCCAGCTCCACCGCAACGCCACCTTCTACACGGACCGCGCCGCCGCCGGCGACCTCACGCGCGAGAAGACGCCCTGGATCGTCCGCGAGGTCGAGTGGAACGAAGAGCTGACCAAGCGCGCCGTGGTCTGGCTCTCCGAGAAGCTGGGCAAGGCGATCCTCCACATGGAGGCCGCCGACTTCTACCGCAACCACCTCCAGGACCTGGTGCATACCTACGGCAACGTAGACGACCTGACGCGCATGGTCTTCGAGGACTTGCGCCAGCGCGTCGTTTACGCCGACCAGCTCATCAAGCGCAAGCGCGTCATCGTCTTCAGCCCCCACCCCGACGACGACGTGATCTCCATGGGCGGCATGCTCGACAAGCTGGCCGCCAACGGCAACGACGTGACCGTAGCCTACATGACCAACGGCTCCGTGGCCGTCTTCGACTCGGACGTGCGGCGCGCCCTGCGCTTCGTCGAGCTGAGCCATACGGTCTTCGGCATCAGCGGCGAGGCCGAGCAGAAGATGGACGCCGAGCGCCGCAGCATCCTCGACTTCCTCAAGCGCAAGCACCCCGGCGAGGTCGATACCCCCCAGGTGCAGGCCGTCAAAGCGTTCATCCGCTACGCCGAAGCCATCTCGGCCATCGAGGTGATGAACCTCAACGAAAAGCACGCCCGCTTCCTGGACATGCCGTTCTACCGCACCGGCACCGTCCGCAAGGACCCCATCGGCGAGGCCGACGTGCAGGTGGTGCTGGACCTGCTCCAGGAAAAGCAGCCGGACCACATCTTCGTAGCCGGCGACCTCTCCGACCCGCACGGCACGCACCGCATGTGCTACGACGCCATCAAGGCCGCCCTCGAGCGCTACAACCAGCAGCGCGCCGGCGCCGAGCCGGCCGAAGCGCCCGCCGCGCCCGAGGCCAAGCGCAGCCGCAGCCGCAAGGAGGGGCCGCCCGCCGCCCAGATGCGCCCGGCGCCGGGGCAGCCGCTCGTGTGGCTCTACCGGGGCGCCTGGCAGGAGTGGGAAATCCACAAGGCCGACGTGTTCCTGCCCCTCTCCAAGGCCGACCTCGACCGCAAGATCGAGTCGATCTTCAAGCACGAGAGCCAGAAGGACCGCGCCATGTTCCCCGGCGCCTACGACGCCCGCGAGTTCTGGCAGCGCGCCAAGGACCGCAACCGCGAGACGGCCGAGCTGATGAACAAGCTCGGGCTGCCCGAGTTCTACGCCGCCGAAGCCTACGTCACGACCTACGTAATGCCGTAGCGCCGCGCCCGGCGTTTCCCCTGCGCGAGGCCCCCGGCGCGTCCACCGCCGGGGGCCTCGTTTGCGTCCGGGGCGCACCCGGTTACGGCGCGAGTGGGTTCCCCACCGCCTTCAGGCGCTCGAAAAGCGGCATGCCGGCTTCGTAGTCGTAGAAGGTCTGCCGCGTCAGCGAGAAGAGCGCCTGCCGGTAGCCGATGTACGCCTCCAGGAAGTTGTTGGCTGTCTCGCGCTGGCGGCTGAAGCTTTGCAGCAGCTCGAACACGCTGGCCGCGCCCGTCCGGTAGCGCTCCAAGCTGTCCTCCGAGAGGCGGCGCGCCACGGCCAGGTTGGCCTGCATCGTCAGGGCGCGCTGCTGGAACTCGTTCACGTTCTGCACGGCGTTGGCGATCTCGGACTCGATCTCCTGCCGCGCCTCGACGATCGCCAGCTCGGTGCGCTGCAACCCGATGCGCTCGGCCTGCACGCGCGCGCTGCGCCGCCCCCAGTCCCAGATAGGCACGTAGGCCGTCATCCCGACCGACCAGCTATTCGTCGGCTCCTGAAGGATCTGGCGCAGTTCGGGGTGCTGGCTTTCGCGGCCGTAGGTCAGGTTGAGGTTGGCCCGGAAGGCGCCGCTGCCTTTCATGTTCGCCAGCGCGATCTGGTCGAGCCGGCGCCGGATCTCCAGCCGTTGCAGGCGCGGCTTGAGCGTCTTGCCGTACCCGACGGCCTCGGCCACGTCGATCTGCACCGGCTTCAGATCGACGTTCGGCTCGATGAACACCGAATCCATCGGCGAGAGCCCCAGGCGGCGCTTCATGCGCGAGGACTGAAGCCGGAAGTTCGACTGCGCCTGCTTGGTCTGCTCGCGCGCGTTGGAAAGCTCGACCTGGAACTGGCTTAGCTCCATCACGCGCGAGCTGTCCTCCCGCACGAACGCCTCGGCGGCGGCGGCGGCCCGCTCCAGGTTGCCGGCCATCTCGGCGTAATAGATCTGGTCGTACGTCAGCTCGAACAAATCGTAGTAGTCGTCGATCACGTCGTCGAGCATGGCCACCACGTCCTCCTCGTAGGCCAGCTCCGACGACTCCAGGTCGAGTTCGGCTTCCCGAATGGCGTTCCGAAGGCGGTTCGGCTGGAACAGCGGCTGCTCGTAGCGGAAGAAGTAGCGCGTGTAGTAGGCGATGTCCCGCTCGTCGGTAAGCTGCGCGTAGCGGTACATCCGGTTGTTGAACGAGAGATAACCGTCAGTCGGCCAGCCCATGAGGATGACCGGCTGGCGGATCGAGAAGTTGGACTGCCAGAGGCGGGTGTTTTCGTGAATGATCTCGTCGCGGCGCAGCTCCGAGTTCCACTTGTAGTCCGAGACCGACTCAAACTCCGGCGTCGTCAGCTCCATCGACACCTGCGACTTGAGCGAGGCCCGCTCCGCGCGCAGCCAGGCGCGCGTCTCTTCGATGCCCATCTGAAGCTGCTTGACGCGGAAGCTGTTGCTCATAGCCATGGACACCGTCTCGTCGAGCGTCAGCCCTACCACGCCCCGATCCTGCGCCTGCGCCGCTCCGGCTCCGATCAGACCTGCCACGACCAAGAGAACGCTATACCTGCGCCACCGCTGCATCATGCAAAACCAACCGTTTTTGAAGCGGGCCGCGCCCGCCGCCGCCCGGCGCAAGGGCGCCCCCGAGCGCTGCTCCGAAACGCCGCGCCGGATCGGGCGCGCGATTCTCTGTAAGGAACCGGCAAGATAACGCACACCCCCCAGGGAGTCCAGAAAACCGATAAGCCTATGCGAATGCCCGCCATAGGCTCGCAGAGCGCAGGCCAAGCGGGGGTGAGCGCAGGCCAAGCGGGGGTGTAGGAGTTTCCCTTGCACGCCGCCGCCCGCACTCCCCGACGGCGCGAACAATTCAAATGTGTTACCGTACGATTAATCGTATGTTATGTAATTGTTAACAAACCTCGCGCCCGGCGGGGCGCTCGGGGGGGTTCGGCGAAGGGAGGAGCGCGACGATGAACCAGGGCTATCCGAAAGCATTTTACGCGTTTGCAACCCTGGCGCTGCTCGTCGTGATGGGCGGCTGCGCTTCGCCGAGCTATATGGTGCTCAGTTCAGGGCAGCCTGTCGAGGCATCGCCCGGCAAAGACGAAGCCTTGCGCCTGCTGCTGGAGCCGGTGCTGCCCGACGCGGCGGCGGCAAGCAGGCCCGCCCTCGACCCCGACGGGCTCGCCCGCGCCGTCCATGAGCGCGTGAACACCGTGCGCCGGGAGCACGGCCTGGAGCCGCTGCGCTGGGGCATCGACCTGGTCGCCCTGGCCGAAGGGCATAGCCGCGACATGGCCGAGCACGGCTATTTCGACCACGTCAACCGCTACGGCGACGACGCCTCCCGGCGCGCGCTCGACCGCAACATCCGCACCCAGGCCGTCCTCGGCGGCAGCGTCATCGAAGGCGTCGGGGAGAACCTGTTTCTCACGCAGCGCTACAGCAGCTACCTTGCCGAGACGGACGAAGCCGGGCGCACCGTCTACACCGTCGCGTGGAAGCCGGCCGGCGAGCTGGCCCACGAGGCCGTCGAGGCGTGGATGCGCAGCCCGAGCCACCGCGCCAACCTGCTCAGCCCGCTCTACACCACCCAGGCCATCGGCATCGCCTTCGGCAGCGGCGAGTCGGTCTTCGTGACGCAGAACTTCGTGTGCCGCCGGCCCTCGGCGCAGCACGCGCTCGCGGCGCGCAGCGCCGGAAGCTGAGCCCCCCTGGAAGAAAGTGCCGCCCCCGGCCGCCGCCCTCTTGACTGGCGAAAGCGCTTTCACTACATCTACGGTAACTCTGCACTTTCCCCAGCGGTTACCGTCATGGCTGATTCCTCTTCTCTCACTCGGCGGCGCTTCCTCGGGCGCACGGCGGCGGCGTTCGCGGCGCCCTACTTCATCCCCCGCAGCGTCTTTGCCTCCGAAGGCCGCGCCGGCGCCAACGACCGCATCGGCATCGGGCATATCGGCGTGGGCGGCCGGGGCCAAAGCCTCATGGACGACACCCTCCAAATTCCTGACGGCGCCATCGTGGCCCTGGCCGACGTGGACCGCCAGATGCTCGCCCAAGCCCATAAGAAGGCCGAAGGGGCCAAAACCTACGCCGACTACCGCAAGCTGCTCGACGACCCCGACGTAGACGTGGTCGTCATCGCCACGCCGGACCACTGGCACGCGCTTGGGGCCATCCATGCCTGCCAGGCGGGCAAGGACGTGTACTGTGAGAAACCCGCCAGCAACACCATCGCCGAGGGCGCGGCCATGATCAAGGCCGTCCGCGCGCACAACCGCATCCTCCAGATCGGCTCGCAGGGGCGCTCGCACCTGTTCAGCAACGCCGCCGCCAACTACATCCGCAACGGACAGATCGGGCAGGTGACGAACGTGCGCTGCTGGCATGCGCTCAACCGGGAAGGCCCTACCGACCCCGCCCAGCCCACGCCCGAGCACCTCGACTGGGATATGTGGCTCGGGCCTGCCGCCGAGCGCCCGTACCACCAGGCGGTGCATCCGTTCGGCTTCCGGTGGGTGCTCGACCTCGGCGGCGGCAACATCCGCGACCGGGGGGCGCACATCTTCAGCAACGCGCTCTGGTACCTCGACGCCGACCGCCAGCATCCCGTCTCGGTCGAGGCGCTGGGCGCGCCGCCGCGCAAGGGCGTCTACGATACGCCTACGCTCATGCAGGTGACCTACACGTTCAAGAACCCCGACTGGACGCTCGTCTGGGAGCAGCCCGGCCACCGGCCCGACCCGGGCCTGCGCGACTACGGCGCGATCTACGAAGGCGACAGGGGTTCCCTCTGGGTCGAGGGCGGCGACGGCGGGGTGCGCACCGAGCAAAAGGCGATGGACTACCGCCCCCCCGCCGGCGGCATCGAGATGCGCAAGAGCCGCGGCCACATGCTCGACTTCATCGACAGCGTGCACGCGCGCCGGGACCCCATCATGCCCATTGAGGCGGGCGTGCAGGTGGCGAACCTGTGCATCATGGGCAACCTGTCGTACCTGCTCGGGCGCAAGCTCGAATGGGACGGCGCCGCGCAGCGCTTCGTCGGCGACGACGAGGCCAACGGCCTCCTGAGCCGCCCCGGCCGCGGCGCGTGGGTCGTCGCGTAGCCCACCCGGAATCCTTTTCGTTCATTTTTTTCAGCAGGCAACTCTTATGGCTCCTTTCACCCGCCGCCGGTTCGTATCGGGCGCCGCAGCCGCCGCCTTCGGCGCGACCGTGCTGCCGCGCCATGTGCTCGGCGGCTCCGGCTTCCGCGCCCCCAGCGACCGCCTGAACATCGCCGTCGTGGGCGCAGGCGGACGCGGCGCCAACGACGCCGCCGCCCTCGTCGAAGGCGGCGAAACCATCGTCGCCCTCGCCGACATCGACTTCGGGCACGTAGACCGCACCGTGGAAGGCGGCGCCCGCCGCCGCGACGGCCAGCCCAACCCCGCCTTCGTCAAGCTCCAGGAAGCCTACGGCAAAGCCCGGCGCTACGCCGACTTCCGCCGCATGCTCGACGCGCAGCAGGACATCGACGCCGTGCTCATCGCCACGCCCGACCACCTCCACGCCGTCGCGGCGGCCGCCGCCATGGAGCGGGGCAAGCACGTCTACGTCGAGAAGCCGCTTACCTACACGGTGCAGGAAGCGCGGATGCTGGCCGAGCTGGCCGCCCGCACGAAGGTCGTGACGCAAATGGGCAACCAGGGCCACTCGACGGACGAGGCCCGGCTGATCAACGAATGGGTGCAAGCCGGGCTCATCGGGCCGGTCAGCGAGGTGCACGTCTGGACGAACCGCCCTATCTGGCCGCAAGGCGTGCCGCGCCCGGCCGCGAGCGCCCAGGTCGAGGGCGGCGTCAACTGGGGCCGCCGCAACCTGAGCGCCGAGTTCGCCGCCGCCATGGCCGGCGACTATGCGCCGCCCGCCGGCCTGAACTGGGACCTGTTCCTCGGCCCGGCTCCCTACGTGCCCTATCACCCCATTTATCATCCGTTCAACTGGCGCGGGTGGGTGGATTGGGGCGTCGGCGCCCTCGGCGACATGGGCGCGCACCTCATCGACCATCCGTTCTGGGCGCTCGGCCTGGGCCTGCCTACGGCTATCGAGGCTACCTCGACGCCCTTCGGCCTCGACGCCAAGGGCGCCCCGGCCAGCTACCCGCTGGCTACGACGGTGCACTATACCTTCGACGCGCCCGCCGCCGGGCAGCCGCCGGTGCGCCTGACCTGGTACGACGGCGGCCTGATGCCGGCGCGCCCGGCGGTGCTCCCCGAGGACGTGCCGATCGACCGGGGCGGCGGCGTGTTCATCGTCGGCGCGAAGGGCATCCTGTACCACAAGACCTACGGCGCCGACCCGCAGCTCTACCCGCAGGCGCTCATGAGCCAGACGAAGCAGGTCGCCGCCCGCTACCCGCGCGTTCCGACGAGCCACCAGATGAACTGGGCGCTGGCCTGCAAAGGCGAGGCCGAGGCCAGCAGCCCGTTCGCCTACGCGGCGCCGCTCACCGAGACGATGCTGCTGGGCGTCGTGGCGCTGCGCACGGGGCAGGGCAAGAAAATCCACTACGACGGCCGGCAGGGGCAGGTCACGAACATCCCCGAGGCCAACCAGCACTTGGCGCGCCCGAGCCGCGAGGGCTGGGCGCTCTCCAGCCGCTAGGCCGCGCAGCGCCGTACGCGGGGCGCGCCCCTAGAGGGCGCCCCCTGCGGCGGGCAGGCTAGGCGTCCGCGAGGGCGCTGCTGGGCCTGAGCGAGAAGCTCACCAGGGCCTCATCGACGCCCGCATACGCATCGAAGACCGGCCCGAGCATTCCGGTCGTCCCGAGCAGGCGGCCCGTCTCCGGGCTGAGGGCGGCCAGGCGCAAATCGCCGCCGCTCCGGCGCAGGCGCGTCTGCGCCCCGATCAGGTCGCCCAGGGCCGACGAGTCGAGGAACGTGCAGCGCTCCAGATCCACGACGACGCGGCGTTCGCCGGCCGCAAGCAGGCGGTCGATCTGCGCGTGCAGCCGGGCGCCGTGCGCATGCCCTACGAAACGCCCCTGAAGCTTCAGCACTACGCCGAAGTAGCGCTCCTTGGTCCAGATAACCATAACCTGCCTCCTTGTGTTTGGGTGTCTCCTGTGCTTGCCCGGAGTTACGGAGGCTAACCCTCGATGGTTACAGCGGTTTGTACGCCGAGGCCAATTTAGCGCCCGGCTCCCCGCTCGTCGCGCTCCGTGCAGAAGCCGTGAAACGCGCCCAGCTTTTGCCCACGCACGGCCGCCGCCGCTTGACGCCGCCGCCGCGAATGCGTATCATGGCTTCCCTGCCGCAGGCACCCCGCCCGGGTGGCGAAATTGGCAGACGCGCATGATTCAGGGTCATGTGGTAGCAATACCGTGCTGGTTCAAGTCCAGTCCCGGGCACCCCGCGAAAACCCGCATTTCCGTATGGATGTGCGGGTTTTTCCATACCCTGCAGCCTGTCGGTCCCGCCCTACCGGTAGCGCAAGCCGTGGCCGAAGCGGAACAGGGGCTGCGGGGCGTCGAAGGGGACATCGGGCTTTTGCTGCAACACCGATTCCCAGGTAGAGGGCATATCGAAGGGAAGCCGGCCCTCCGGACGGGCGCGCCCGAACAGCACGTCGAGGATGGCGTCGTCCGAAGCGCTGAAGTTCGCCAGGACGGCCTGCGCCGAGGCGGCGATCTCGGGGATGATGAACGGCCGCTCCAGGGCGAACGTGACGACGGTAGGCGTGCGCCGCATGATCTCCAGCACGGGCTGTAGCTGCTCCTCGGTGTAGTACAGGCGGCCCTGGTGAAACAGCGGGCCGTAGTCCGGGTCAAAGGGCGGCTCCAGGTTCAGGATGGCTACGTCCGCCTCCTCGGGCGTCTCGACCACCGTGCCGTAGGGCGCCGCCGCCTCGGCGCTCAGGTTCTGCACGTAGATCCGCAGACCGTCCTCCAGAGGCAGCATCGGCTTGCCGCCGGGCGCCTGGTTCGTCAGGAGCACCTGCGAGCGGCGCTGCGCGTCCTTGCCGAGCCGGATCGCCTCGGGGCGGCCCACCCGCGCCGTCGCCTGCGCCGCATCGACGTACGGGTTCTCGAAAAGTCCCAGGTCGAACTTGAGCGCCAGCAACCGCCGCACCGAGGCGTCGAGCCGCGCCTCCGGAAGCGCGCCCTCCCGGACGAGCCGGGCCAGATACTGCGGGTTCGACTCGCCGCCGAACTGGTCCACGCCCGCCAAGATCGCTTTGCGGGCGCGTTCGACGGGCGTGAGCCCCTCCACCCCGAAGTTCTTCGCAGCAATGAAGGGAACGAACCGTTCGAGGTTGACGCCCAGTATTTCCGGCTCCGTCAGGATGATCCAGTCCGTCAGGACGATGCCCTCGAAGCCGAGCGAGTCGCGGAGCAGGCCCGAGATCATCTCACGGTTGAAGTTGAAGCCTACGTCCTCCGAGGTTTGCCCGACCGGCACCCCGTAATAGGGCATGATGAGCGCCGTCCCGGCCTGGATGGCGGCTCGGAACGGGATCAGGTGGTAGGCCAGGTTGCCGCCGGGGTAGACCTGGTTTTTGCCGTAACGGAAATGCGCGTCCCAGCCGTCCTCTTGCGGGCCGCCGCCGGCAAAATGCTTCGTCACCGTTGCGACGCTCGTCGGCGAGAGCGCGTCGCCCTGAAAGCCGCGCACGTAGGCCGCCGTCAGGCGCGCGGCCAGCTCGGCATCCTCGCCGAACGTTCCGTTGATGCGGCTCCAGCGCGGCTCGGTAGCCAGGTCGGCCATGGGGTGCAGCGCCATGTGGATGCCGACGGCCCGGTACTCCTGGGCGGCGATCCGGCCGAACTGCGCTACGAGCGCGCTGTCGCGCAGGGCGGCAAGGCCCAGCGGGTCCGGCCAGGGCGAGAAGCCTTTCATGGCGAAGGCCGCAACCTCGCCCGGGTTCGTGGCGGCGTGCCGGGGGTCGGTGCTGATCGTGACGGGGATGCCGAGGCGCGTGCGCTCGGCCAGGCGCTGCACCGCGTTGAGCCAGCGCGCCGTCTGCTCGGCGTCGCCGGTCAGAAACAGGTTGAAGAAGTTCATCTTCTTGTCGAACAGCGCCGCTTCTACCGGAAAGAGGTTCATCGGCGTGAACGGCCCCGCGATTTCGCCGTCGTCGCCCGGGAAAACGGCGTTGTGGAACATCATGCCGGCCTTTTCCTCCAGCGTCATCTGCCGCAGCAGGTCCTCGACGCGCGCGGCCGTCGGCAGGCGACGGTCTTCGTAAGGGTCGAGTTTGCCGTTTTTGTTCAGGTCCCGGAAGGCGAGGCCCTCCGCCTGAAGCGTATCCACCGGAGCGCTCATCTGCTTGCGGGCGGCGCGGATCGCCGAGGCCCGGCCGTAGACGAAGTAGCCCAGGACCGCCAGGACGAGCACGAGCACGACGGCCAGCACGGAGCCGACGACCTTGAGGAGGGTTTTGAATGTACGCTGCATGGTTTCCTGCGTTTACGCGGAGCATCCAGCGGCTCGTGAGCAAGCCGCCACGAGGCCAAGGTAGCGGTTGTGTCTATCATACACAATGCCTGTTTCAGGCCGAGGGCGCGCTTATCTTTCGGGCATGACCTCCGCCGAACTCACCCGCCTTTTCGCGGCGCTCGACCGCGATTACCTGCCGCACCTTTCGGTGAACGGCGTCATCTTCGGCGCCGACGGCGGCGCCCTGAAAGTGCTCCTGATGCGGTGGCTCGACGGGGCGTCGTGGTGTCTGCCGGGCGGCTACGTGCGCCGCGACGAGGGCGTGGACGAGGCGGCGGCGCGCATGGTGCGCGAGCGTACCGGCCTGGAGGGCGTTTTTCTGCGGCAGTTCCACACGTTCGGGCAGATCGGGCGGGGCGAGGCCGAGGGAGCCGCCGCCTTGCGCGCGCGCGGCGCCGAGCCGCCGCCGGGCCACTGGGCCATCAGCCGGGTCGTTTCGGTGGCCTACGTCGCCCTCGTGGGGGCCGTCCAGGCCCCGGCGCCCCCGGATCCTGCCATGGGGGCCTGCGCCTGGTGGGATGCCTCGGCGCGGCCCGCCCTGCTGCTCGACCACGAGGCGATGGTCGCCCAGGCGCTCTCGGCGCTGCGCGCGCGCCTCGACGAGCTGCCCCTGGGCGACACGCTCCTCCCGGCGGCCTTCACGATGCCGGAGCTTCAGCGCCTCTACGAAACGGTGCTCGGCCGCCCTCTGGACCGGCGCAACTTCCAGAAGCGGATGCTCGAGCTCGGCCTGGTCGCGCGCCTGCCCGCCCAACGCCCGAGCCGCGCCAGCCGACCGGCAAACCTGTACCGCTGGCTGGGACGCGGCGCCTGAGGCGCGCCCTTGGGAGGGAAATTTCGCGGCGGCGCATCACCGCCGGCGCGCGCGGCGCCGGAGCCTGCCCCGGCGCGGCCGCAAAACATACCGCCGCGCATCCTTTGCAGCCGTATGCGCTTATGGCCTGCCGCACGCGGCTTGCGCCGCTGCGGCGGCGCGGCGCGCGCATCAATCCATGCGACTCCGGCGATGCGCGCCCGCCCGGCCCCCTCCGGCGGCGCGTACGAAGCGGCGCCGCCCTGGCGTTCCTGATCCGTAGCGCTTCCACCCACCTCCTTTATCTGCACACGCCCATGCTGCGAGTCTTTTCCCTCACGCTGGCGCTGCTGGCCTTGCTCGCCTCCTCCGCAACCGCGCAGCAAATCCTTTCACGCGCCGCCGCCTTCAAGGATGCGCCGGAGATGCCCGGCGGCAAGCCCGGCGAGCGCATCCGGGCGCTGCTCGACGCGGTGAACCGGAACGACCCGGAAGCGGTGCGCCGCTTCATCCTGGAGCACACAACGCCGGCCTTCCAGAACCTTGCCTCCATGGAGATGCACCAGAACGTTTTCCTCGGGGCCCGCCGCCAAACGGGCGGCGTAGACTTCTACGGCGTCCGCACGTTCGACCCGCCCCGGCCGGGCTCTACGCTGGTCGTCGTGCGGGACCGCAACTACAACGGCTGGTACGGCGTCGCGCTGGAGTTCGAGCCCTCCGGCGAAGCGCGCATCCGGAACATCCAGTTTACGCCGGTGCGGCCGGGCGCCGCGCCGGAGCCGGGAACGCCTCCGGAGCGGCTGACCGAGGCGCAGTTCATCGACGAAGCCCGCGCGCTCGTGCGGCGCGGCTGCCGGGGCGACGCCTTCTCTGGGGCCGTGCTGATCGCGCGCGGCGCGGAAGTGCTCCTGGAGCATAGCTGCGGCGAGGCCAGCAAAAGCTTCCACGCGCCGAACGATATGGACACCAAGTTCAACCTCGGCTCGATGAACAAGATGTTCACGGCGGTGGCCGTCGCGCAGCTCGTCGAGGGGGGGCGGCTCTCCTACGACGACCCGATCAGCAAGTACGTCGATACGACGTGGCTGCCCGTGGAGATGACGCGCCGGATTACCGTGCACCACCTGCTCAGCCACACCTCGGGGCTGGGCAGCTATTTCAACGCCGACTTCATGCGTTCCTCGCGCGCGCTCTACCGCGACGTGAACGACTACAAGCCCCTCGTGCGCAACGAGCAGCTCGCCTTTGCGCCGGGCGAGCAGTTCCGCTACAGCAACACGGGGATGCTGCTGCTCGGCGTGGTCATCGAGCGCGTAACCGGGCAGAGCTACTTCGACTACGTGCGCGCCCACATCTTCAAGCCGGCCGGCATGCTCAGCACCGACAGCTACCCGATGGACGAGCCGGTCGAGAATCTGGCGATGGGCTACAGCCCGGCTCCGGAAGCCGCCTCGGGGTGGCGCGCCAACCTCTTCGAGCACGTCATCAAGGGCGGGCCTGCCGGCGGCGGCTACTCGACGGCGCGGGACCTGCACCGCTTCGCGCAGGCTCTGGCCGGCGGCAAGCTCCTCTCGAAGGAGACGCTGGCGCGGATGTGGACGGACCATAGCGGCGCCGGATACGGCTACGGCTTCGGCATCCGCGAGACGCCCGCCGGAAAGGTCGTCGGGCACAGCGGCGGCTTCACGGGCATCAACAGCGAGATGAGCCTGCACCCGGCCTCCGGCTACGTCGTCGTCGTGCTCTCGAACTATGACAACGGGGCCAACCCCCTCGTCCGGCGCTTCGAAGAGATGCTGGCGCAGGTGCGGTAAGCGCAGGCGCGCCGGGTTTTGGGGCAGGCTGTTGTGAATCTCGTGGGTTTGCGGTTATTCTGGCTTCGCGCGCCGGCCGCTTGGGACCGGAACGCGGCGTGAGAGCGCCCGCCCGGTTTTTGACCGCCTGCCTTTGCCATGAGAATCCTCGTTCCGCTGGTTTTTGGTTTGCTGGGGGCCGCTTTTCTGGAAATCGGCGGCTTCGTGCTGGGCTTCACGGCCGGATACCTGTTCTGGGAGCTTCGGCTGGCCCTCGGCCGCGTCGAGCGGCTGGAGCAGCAGGTGGGGGCGCTCGCCGAGATGCTGCGCCGCGAGCGCCGCCCCGCCGCCGCGCCGGAGACTGCCGCGCCGGAAGCGGCGGCGCGTGTAGCGGAGGGGCCTGTAGCGGAGGGGCCTGT
>CBDTTW010000021.1:0-25651 GCA_965363675.1 uncultured Rhodothermaceae bacterium | reverse complement strand
TAGAGCAATGGACTGAAAATCCATGTGTCGGGGGTTCAAATCCCTCCCTGACCACCGGCAAAAAAGGTCCGGAATACGCTAAATACGGCGATTCCGGACCTTTTGCGTTTCTCAGGATGGGAAACCTCAAGGACGAGCCGAAAGCGGCGCATTCGCATACGATGCGGCGGCGCGCCCACACTTCGGCCCGTTCGCAGGACTGAATGATTCGGAGAAGCTGAGGCGCCGAACGGACCTGAGGTCAAGCCTGCACCGAGTCTTAGAGAGATGACAGAGCGCCTTGCCTGGGGCGCAACGCGGTCGGCATCGTCCCTAAGGCCGCCTCGAATCTTCATCTCTCATGCGCTTCCTCAGGACCCGATCAGGCGCTACCGGAGCGGCTGCGCCTCCACGCCTTCGCGGGTGATCCGGACGGGGCGGATCGTGCCGTCGTCGTTGAAGTGCATCCGGTCGATGCAGGTCACACGGTGGTCGCGGCCCTGGCTTGGGATCGGGCGGCGGTGGTACACGATGTACCAGTCGTCGGAGCCGGGGATGTGGATCACCGAGTGGTGGCCCGCGCCCGTGGCGATGGTCGGGTCTTGCTCCAGCACGGTCCCGAGGCGCTGAAACGGGCCAAACGGCGAGTCGCTGATCGCGTACGACACCCGGTAGTCGTCTCCGGTCCAACTGCCCTCGGACCACATGAAGTAATAGCGTCCGTTCCGGATGAACATGATCGGGCCTTCCACGTACCCCTCCGGCGTGATTTCCCGCGCCATGGCGCCGTCCGGCAGGGGCTCGAAGCCCGTGAAGTCCGGCCGCAGGCGCATGATGTTGGCATGCCGCCAGCCGCCGTAGATCATGTAGTAAGCGCCGTCGCGGTCCCGAAAAACGAACTGATCTATCGGCTGCGCCCCGTTGATGAACCGGTCGATGAGCGGCCGCCCGAGCAGATCCCGAAACGGACCCTTCGGCCGGTCGGCGACGGCCACCCCGATGCCGCCCTTCTCGCGGTCGCTCTGGATGTCGTTGGCGGCAAAGAAGAGGTAGTACCGCCCCTCCTTTTCTACGATGGCCGGCGCCCACAGGGCGTATTTTGCCCACCGTACCGCCGTCGTGTCGATAATGCGCTCGTGCCGCGTCCACCGCACGAGGTCCGGCGAGGAGAACGCATCGAGGTACACCTGCTCCTCATACTTGCCCGAGACCGTCGGGTAGATCCAGTAGCGATCCCCGAAGAGGGCCGCCTCCGGATCGGCGTACCAGCCCGGCAGGATCGGGTTGCCGGAGCGCTCGGGCGCAGCGGTTTCGCGGCCGCTCGTGCAACCGGCGGCCGCAAGGGCCATCAGCAAGAAGGTCAAACGGAAGTTCATGGCATCGGCTCGTGTAGGAAGGGTGTCGGCCGCTTTGCAGCCCGACCGATCCGGTTTAAGTTAGAGGCGGCGACCCGGCAAAAACAGACCCCCGTCCTATGCGCGAAAAAAGGGTGAAAGCGGCGCGCAAGGGCCGATTTGTGTAAACGACGGCGATACAACGGCCTACCTTGGAGCGGCTCTATATGGGCGACGGCGCGCCGTCGCGTCTCCAAGCTACACACCACACCCGCGGTTGCAGTACATGAGCAAGCATGGCAGCGTCTCCGTGACGCGCAGCAGCAAGGGCAGAACCCGCTACGAGATCGAGATCCGCCACGACGAGCTGAACAAGCTGCAAATCGTGCAGGGCGAGGACGAAGCCGTCGTGTGGGAAAAGGCGCTCACCCGCATGAAGCAGTGGGACGAGCTGTGGGAAGCGCAGAAGCGCGCCCTCGACCAGCGCTCGGGCAAGTACCACCAGGCCATCCGGAAGCGGCAGGGCGACGCGTTCGCCGAGGACCGCACGCGCGAGGCGGAACTGCTCTGGGAAGCCGTCGCGCGCCTCTACGAGGACGTGCGCAAGCAGCGGCAGGTGGTCTCGTGGCAGCATCTCAAGCAAACCAGCGACTACCCGGCGCCGCGCCCCAAGAAAAAGACGCCGCCCCCGGAGCCTGCATATCCCGTCGTCCCCGAGGAGCCGCGCCGCGACACGGGGGCCTTCTCGCCCCGCCTGGAGCTGCTCGACCGCCTGAGCGCGCGCCGGCGCGGGCTGCGCTGGAAAGAGGCCGGCGAGCGCTTCGCGAAGGCGTATGAGGACTGGCAAACCGCGCGGCAGTCGGTATGGGCGGAGTATGACATCCGCCTGAAGGCCCACCAGCAGGTGCTTCGGCAGATCGAAGCCGACCACCGCAAGGCGCTCGACAAGTGGGAGCAGGCGCGCGCCCAATACCTGAACGAACGCGACCGCCGAAACGCCGAAGTGGACGAAAAGCATACGGCCTACACACTCGGCAAGCCCAGCGCTATCCTCGAATACTGCGACCTCGTGCTTTCGGCAAGCGCATTTCCCGCCTTCATCCCGCACGAATACACGCTCAACTTCGAGGCCGGCGAGGGCAGGCTTACCGTAGATTACCTGCTGCCGGCGCGCGCCGACCTGCCGACGCTCAAGAGCGTCAAGTATCTGGCTTCGCGGAAAACCTTCTCCGAGCAGCACCTCTCCCAACACGAAGCCCACCGGCGCTACGACGCCGTCGTGTACGCGCTCGCGCTGCGCATCGTGCACGACCTCATCGCCGCCGACACCATCGACGCCCTACGCGAAGTCGTCGTCAAGGGGTACGTGGCCGCCGCCGATCCGACGGCCGAGGAGGACCGCACGCTCGTGCTGCGGCTGGCCGTCTCGAAGGAGGCGTACCTCAACGCCACGCGCAAGCTCTCCAGCGTGCGCTCGCTGTTTCGCAAGCTCGGCGGCGTCGTGGCGGGGCGGCCCTACCAGGCGGCGGCGCTTCCTACGGAAGCCGAAGGCGCGGCCTGAAAGCCCCTTCAGGCGGTCGGCAGGCCGTCGCGGTAACCCGGCGTGAGGTAGGGCAGCGTGGCGGCGGGCGGCGCGGCGGCCATGAAACGGCTGCGCAACTGCTTCATCTCGTCGGCGGTCATCGGCGTGAGCGTGCGCGCAATCTCGGCGCACGACTCCAGCACGGCCATGCTGGAGATGCCCACGATGGCCGAAGCCACCGGCAGCGACATCGCGTACCGGATGAGCTGCTCGACCGGGGCCTCCGTCTTCCCGATGAGCGCATCCTGACCCGTCGTCTTCATCGCAAGCAGCCCGATGCCGTGCTCCAGCCCGTAGGGAATCACGTCGTCCGTAAACTCGCCGCCGCTGCGGTTGGGCATGCTGTGGCCGGGATTCTGCGGGCACATCACGCAGTCCGGTTCGATGCGCTTCATCGCCTCCAGGATGACTTTGCTGCCGGCATGGCCCGTCACCCCGATGGCCCCGATAGCGCCCTGCTCCTTCAAGCTCCGGTACGCTTCCAGCGCGCCGCCCTTCGCCGTGATGCCCTCGATGTCGTCCATGCCGCCTACGGCGTGGAAATGCAGAATGTCGATGTGGTCCGTCCCGAGGTCCGAGAAGCACGCGTCGATTTGCCTCTTGGCCGTTTCGGCGTCGCGCGGCTCGACTTTGCACGCCAGGATGATTTGCTTGCGATGCGCCGGAATCAGAAACCGCCCCAGCCGCTTGATGCTCTCGCGCTCCTGGCCTCGGACGGTATAGTTGTAGGCGGTGTCGAAGTAGCGCACGCCCAGCTCGACGGCGCGGTGCAGCACGCGCTCCGACTCGCCCAGGTCCTCGATGCGCAAGAAGCGGGAGCCCGAGCCGAAGCCCAGCACCGTCGGCATGAGACCGGTGCGCCCCAGCGGCCGCACGGGCAGCACGCCCGGCGCGCTCGCCGGCGCGGCATCGGCGGAGGCCGGAACGACGGCGGCGCCCAAACCGGCCAGGCCGGCGGCGATAAAATCACGGCGGTTGAAGTTGCTGGACATGGCTGCTCCTCCCTGACGGTATTGCGAATGGGACAGCGCCGTTGCGGCGCGCGGCGTCCATGGCAAACGCCTACAGACGCGATTCGTTGCACTCCCGGAGGCAGGGAGAAGGGCGCGCGGCGACAGAACCGGATGCGCGGCATGCGGCGGCGCGGCCAGACGCGCGTTAGTTCTGGCGCAGGAAGGCGTCGGCGCGCATCTGCACCGAGGAGAACAGCACGCGGGCGTACCGGAAGGCGGGCATGATGCGGCGGGCATCGTCGCGCTGATCCTCGCTGGCGAGGGCGTCGCGGCGGGCTTCCATGTCCTGCGCAAGGCAGTCGGGACGCAGATAGTCGGGGGGCAGCAAGTAATGCATGCGGTTCACCGGCGGATCGTTGGGCGAGCGCCTTTCAACGGAAGCGCTCACACCGATACAGGCAAATACGGCGCCGAGTCTCGGCTTACCCTCTTACTATCGCCGCCTGCGCGCCTGCCTTAAACCTCTGCGCGCAGATAATCGCACACGCCGCCTCCTTCAAAGCGCCGCCGCCGAATCTGCGCTGCTCGTTTTCATGGTCGTAGCCAGCTCCAGGCGGGTGCTGTCCGGCAGCCGCCGGATGCCCGAGGCGACGCCCCCCTCCTCGGTGACCGTGTACGTAAAGGCGATCTTGTCGCCGGCGTTATACCCCGTCAACGCCTCGCTCGCTTCCACCTTGAAGGGCATCCGCATGGCCTCCATGTAGCCGGGGATGCGCTCGTGCTCGACGAGCATGGCCGCGCCTTCGTACTGCGGCCCGATGAATACGCCGCGCACCGCATACGTCTTGACCGTAGCAGGCTGCTCGCCGCAGGCCGCGAGTATCAGCAAAGCGCACAGCAGAGCGCCCGCCGCTACGCTCGAAAGGGTGTTCCTCATAGCTGGTGTGGATCGTCGTTCAGCGAGCCGCCGGGCGTCCGCTGATGCTTATCTTGGTCGGAGCAATCGTGTAATGTATACGAACAGGTGGCGTTATGGCTTCGCGGAGCTGCTTTTCGAGTCGTGTTTTTTCCGTTTTGTGTATTCTCGGCGTCCTTTTCCCCGTCCTTGCGTCGGCGCAGGACGCCCCCGAGGAAATCGCTCGCCGCTCGTTCCTCGGCGACAGCCTGAAGGCGGGCCGCTTCGACTACGGCAAGATGTGGACGTTCGACGATCCGCCGGCCGCCTTCTTCTCGGATACCTACGGCTTCGACGCCAACGAGGCCTGGTTCGAGCGCGCGCGCCTCGCTACGCTGCGGGTGCCCGGCTGCACGGCCTCGTTCATCTCCCGCGACGGCCTCGTGGCGACGAACCACCACTGCGCGCGCGGCAGCATCAGCGCGGTGGCCCGCCAAGGCGAAGACTTGCTCTCGAACGGGTTTTACGCTTCGTCGCTGGAGGCCGAGCGCAAGATTCCCGGCTACTACGCCGATCAGCTCGTCAAGATCGAGGACGTGACGGCCCGCATCCAGCAGGCCGTGGACGCCGCGGCCACGCCCGAGGCGCGCGCCGCCGCCCGCGCCGCCGCCGTGCGCGGCCTGCAAGCCGACCTGCTCCGGCCGCTTCAGGCCTCCCCCGACAGCTTCGTCGTGCAGATCGTCTCGCTGTACAACGGCGGGCGCTATGCCGCCTACACATTCTGCCGCTATACCGACCTCCGGCTCGTCTTTGCCCCGGAAGATCAGCTCGGCTTCTTCGGCGGCGACTACGACAACTTCACCTTCCCCCGCTACGATCTGGATTTCGCCTTCTACCGCGCCTACGGCGCCGACGGCAAGCCCATCCAGACGCCGCACTTCTTCACGCCCTCGCGCGCGGGCGTCTCCGAAGGCGACGCCGTGTTCGTCGTGGGCAACCCCGGCTCCACGACGCGCCTCGAAACCGTCGCGCAGCTCGAATACCGCCGCGACGTGCTCAACGGAGCCACCATCGCCTACCTGCACGACCGCATCGAGCGCCTCGAGCGCTTTATGAAGGAGCATCCCGAGGAAGCCGCGGCCTTCGACCTGCGCAACACGCTTTTCTCCCTCGGCAACCAGCTCAAGGCTTTCGGAGGCCGTCAGGATGCCCTCTCGGACCCCGGCTTCATCGTGCGCAAGCAGGACGCCGAGCGGCAGTTCGTAGAGCGCCTCGCCGCGCGGGGCGACGCCGCCCCGACGCGCCTGTTCGATGAGTTGGCCGCGCTCCAGCAGGAGAAGCGCGCGCTCGCCGTGCCGGTGCGCGCTTTCACCGGCCTCACGTCGTCCAACACCACGGCCTCGACCCTGGTGCGGGCGCTTCTGGCGCAGCAACTCCTCGACAGCCGCGCCGCCGGGGCGCCGGCGGCCCGCCTGGAGGAACTGACGAAAACGGTCCTCGGCCTCCGCAACTTCCCGGCCGCCCTCGAACGTACGCTTCTGGAAGCCCGCCTCGCCGACATCGCGGCGGCCTACGGCGCCGACCATCCGATGGTTCGCAGCGCTCTCGGGGGCCGCACGCCCTCGGAGGCGGCCGACGCTATCCTCGGCAGCGCCGCCTACCGCGACTCGGCAGGCGTGGCGCGTGTGCTGGCCGCCGGCGCGACGCCCGCCGGCGACCCGGCCGCCGCCTTCGCCGCGGCCGTCCTGCCGGTCTACAACGAGTACACGGCCCAGAGCAGCCGCCTCCAGTCCCGCGAGCAGGATCTTGCCGCCCAGCTCGGGCGCGCCCGCTTCGAGGTCTACGGCACGAGCGTGCCGCCGGACGCTACCTTCTCGCTTCGCATCGCCGACGGCCGGGTGCAGGGCTACGACTACAACGGCACCCGCGCCCCCGTCTACACCACCTTCTACGGCCTCCTCGACCGCTATTACAGCTTCGGCAAAGGCACGGCGTGGGACCTGCCCCCGCGCTGGCTCTCGCTGCCCGCCGCCTTCGACCGCGCGACGCCGCTCAACTTCATCACCACCTCCGACACCATCGGGGGCAACTCCGGCTCGCCTATCGTCAACCAGCGCCTGGAGTTCGTCGGGATCAACTTCGACCGCAACGTCGAGGGCCTCTCGCGCGATTACATGTACCTGCCGGCGCGCGGCCGCAACATGGGCGTGGACGTGCGCGCCATGCGCGAAACGCTGGACGACGTGTACGACGCCGACCGCCTCGTGCGGGAGATGAACACCGGCCGCCTCGTCGCTACGGAGCAAGAGGCCGACCGCAGCCGGTAGGCGCCGGTTCAGCCCGCGGCCAGCACGTGCCGGTCCATACGCTCGGCAATCTCGCGGAGGGCCGCTTCGCCGCCGCCGGGTACTTCGGCCGTGACCCAGCCGGAGTACCCTACGGCGGCGAGCGCGGCGCGCACGGCGGGCCAGTCGTTGTCGTCCTCCCCGATAGGCGTCTTGAAGCCGGCCCACGGGCCTTCGGCGTCGCGGAGGCGGCGGCTGTAGCCCTTGATGTCCACCTTCAGGATGCGCGCGCCGAGGGCGTGAATCCACTGCTCGGGCCAGCCGTAGTTGATGATGTTGCCGACATCGAAGTATGCCCCGATCCACGGGTTGCGGAACTGGTCGATGTAGCCGGCGAACTCCAGCGGGCTCAGCAAAAAGCTGTTCCAGACGTTTTCGAGCGCAATCCTGACCCCCTTCGACTCGGCGTAGGGCAGCGCCGTCCGGATGGCTTCCGACGAGCGCGCGTAGGCTTCGGCGTAGCCGATCTGCTTGTTCACCACCGCCGGCACCAACAGCACAGTCGTCGCGCCGTACTGCCGGGCGTCCGAGAGCGCCTGCCTGAGCGCTTCCAGCCCTTCGGCGCGCACGGCGGCATCCGGGTCGCCCAGGGTTTTCTTCCAGTGCAGCGAGTCCACGACGCCGTGGATCGGAAGCCCGGTCGCATCGCGGGCGGCGAGCACCTCGGCCATCGGCAGCTCGTTCGGGGACTCCAGCTCGATGCCCTCGAAGCCGACCGCCTTCGCCAGCCGGAACCGGTCGAGCAGCGTCCCCTCGACCTCCACCATGCTCAGCTTGAGCGCCTTGCGCAGCGCAAGGCGGGGCGCAGGGGCCGCCCCGGCAAACGGAGCCGCCGCCAGACCGGCCAGCGCGCCCCCACAGCACCCCAGAAAAACACGACGGTTCATAAAGACCTCGGCAAAGGTTAGCTGGAAAGCGCGCGCGCGCCGGCCGGGCGGCTGCGGTCAAGCGTCGTGACGCCGGGAATGGGCGGCTCCGGCATGGGCAGCGGCCCGAAGACCATCGGCCCGGGCGTGAGGTCCTGCGCCGACGCCAGCACGTCGTCCCAGCGCAGTTCCTGGCCGGTGTAGGCCGACTCGCGCCCGAGGATGCCGACGAGCGTGCTGTGCGCCACCGACTCGACCTCGTTGAGCGGCGCCCCCGCCCGGATGCTCGCCACCCAGTCGGCGTGCTCCTGCACGTAGGGGTTATTGCCCCGCTCCGGGTGCTCGTACAAGACGGCGCCCCGGTGGCTGCGCAGCACCGAGCGGTCGGTGTGGATGTCGGCGATGCCCTGCGTACCGATGATGCGGTTCGTGACGCGCCGCGCGACGCCCTCCATCTGCCGGCACTTGGCCTCGACGCGCACCTCATTCGGATAGGCGTACTCTACGCTGAACTGGTCATAGATATGCCCGAACGAGGGGTCGGTGCGGACGAAGCGCGCGCCCATGCCGAGCGCCGAAACCGGATTGGCCCCCAGCGCCCAGTTGAGCGTGTCGAGGTTGTGCACGAACTGCTCCACGATGTGGTCGCCCGAGAGCCACGTAAAGTAGTACCAGTTGCGCGTTTGCCACTCCATGTCCGACATGCCGGGCTTGCGGTCGCGCAGCCAGATCGGCCCCGTCAGGTAGTAGGCCTGCGCCCCCACGACCTCGCCGATCATGCCGTCGTGGATGCGGCGCACCGCCTCGACGAAGCTCGGCTGGCGCCGGTACTGCGTGCCCGCTACGACGCTCAGGTTTTTGCGCCGCGCCGCCTCTCCGGCCGCCAGGGCGCGGCGCACGCCCGCGGCGTCCACGGCCACCGGCTTCTCCGTGAATACATGCAACCCGGCTTCCACGGCCGCCTCCAGGTGCGCGGGCCGGAAGCCCGGCGGCGTGGCGAGGATCACTGCGTGGACGCCTGCATTCATGACGTGACGGTAAGCGTCGAATCCGTAAAAGCAGCGCTCCTCCGGGGCGTTCAGCCGGTCGCCGATCTCGGCGGCCAGGTTGGCGCGGGCGGCGGCCAGGCGGTCCGGGTACAGATCGCCCAGCGCGTATATCTCGACGCCCGGCGAGGACTGCACGCAGTCGTTGGCCGCGCCGGATCCCCGGCCGCCGCACCCGACCAGCCCGACGCGCAGCGTGTCGGCGCCGCCGGCATACGCCAGGCTGCCCGGCAGCACGAGCGGCTGCAACGCCAGGCCCGCCCCCGCCGCCCCGACCGTCTTGAGAAAATCACGCCGCCCGAGCCGTTCCTGAGTGGAATTCATGTCGCTTTGAGTTTAGCGGTTTGCAGGCTGCTTCAGAAAACCTCCCAGCTTCAAGTTCAACAAAACGACCGCAACTAGCAAATCGCCGGCGTCAAGGAAGCGGTTCCATAGGGCGGCCCTGCCGCCCGCCGTGTTGCAATCGGCGCCGGGGGCGGTTTTCTCTGGCGCGCCGCGCCGGCAATGGCTAATTTCTTCCGGCAGGTTCACCCGTTTCCGACGAAGGCGCGCCCGTGAAACGCACACTCGACTTCGACCTTATCGCCGCCCGCATTCGTGGGGCGGCGTACCCGGAAGTGGATGCCGTGGTCGGCATCGGCAGCGGCGGCGCGGTTCCGGCGGCGCTCATCGCTTTTACGCTCGGGGCGCCGCTGTACATGGCGCGCGTCTCCTACCGCGACGCCGACAACCAACCCCTCCGCGAGGCCCCCCTGACGCTCGCGGCGGCGCAGCTTCCGGAGGAGGTCCGGCGCGTGCTGCTCGTGGACGACGTGGCCGTGACGGGCAAATCGCTGGAAGCGGCGCGCGCCGGGCTCGAAGGCCGCGAGGTGGTTACGCTCGTGCTCAAAGGATACGCCGACATCGTGCTTTTCCCCGAAGTCAATACGTGCGTACATTGGCCCTGGAACCCGCCGCAAGATCCCTCTCATCCGTAAATCCGACCGTTCGCGTCAGGAGGTTGTTATGCACCGTAGCGTTGCCCTCTGGAGGCCCTTACTTACCTTTGCCATCGGCTTGCTTGCCGCCATTGCGTTAAGCTCTTGTAAAAGCATGAACAACACCGAGCGCATCGGCGATCCGGAAGTGTACAAGTGGGGCGTGCACGACGAGAGCCGCCCGCTGCCCCCCGTCATCGAGCCGGGCACGGCCAGCACCCAGAGCATGGCCGGCCAGGCGCCCTCCGACGCCGTCATCCTTTTCGACGGCCGCGATCTTTCCAGGTGGGAGGATGAAAAAGGCAATCCCGCCGCATGGAAAGTCTCCAACGGCTACATGGAGGTCGTCCCGAAGGCCGGCGCGATCCGCACGAAGCAGGGCTTCGGCGACGTGCAGTTGCACGTCGAGTGGTCGGCGCCCACGGAGATCGTCGGCGAGAGCCAGGGCCGGGGCAACAGCGGCATCTTCCTCATGGACACCTACGAGATTCAGGTGCTCGACGTGTACCAGAACAAAACCTACGCCGACGGCCACGCCGGAGCCGTCTACGGGCAGTACCCGCCGCTCGTCAACGCCGTCCGCGCCCCGGGCCAGTGGAACATGTACGACATCGTGTTCAAGGCTCCCCGCTTCGACAACGGCGGCCGCTTGCTGACGCCCGCCGCCGTGACCGTGTTCGTCAACGGGGTCGTGGCGCAGAACAACGTCATCCTGACGGGTCCGACGGCGTGGAAGCAGCGCCCGCCCTACAAGGCGCATGCGCAGCAGCTCCCGATCTCGCTTCAGGACCACGGCAACCCGGTGCGCTACCGCAACATCTGGGTGCGCGAGCTGTAAGCGCGTGTCCCGCCTTTTCGGTCTGCATGGGGCCGGCGTTCCGAGAGCGCCGGCCCTTTTCAGTCGAAGAAGCGGTAGCCGCCGCCCGCCGCCATGCGCCGCACGAGCAGCGCCAGTTCGAGCGCATGGTAGTCGCCCCACATCGACGACTCGCCGCGCGGCGTGCGCGCGCCCTCGGGCACGTAGTCCCATCCGTTGGGACGGTGGTACACCGAGTGCAGGATCAAGCCCTCGTGACGCTCGTCTTCGGAGAGGTAGGGCGCGCTGAAAAGCGTTCGGGCGATGGTCAGGCCCGCCCGTTCGTAGACGGCGCCCTCCGGGCCCAGGCAGGCGCCCAGCCGCAGAAAGCCTTGCGCGGCAATGGCGGCGGCCGAGCTATCGACCGGCTCCCAGTCGTTGTAGGGGTCGGCCGGGCGGCTCCGGTAGTCGCCGAGGCGCGCCAGTCCGGGCGCGCCGGTATCCCAGTACGGGATGCCGTCGGTCGGGGTGTGCTGCAAGTAATGGTCGGCCGCCGCGCGGGCCGTCTCGGCCAGCCTGGCCGCGACCGCCTCCGCCCCCCCGAAAGCATCGGCGGCGGGAAGCGCCTGCGCGCCGGCCGCAGCGTGCTGCACGAACTCCAGCAACTCGGCGAAGCCCAGCAGAATCCACGCCTGGCCGCGCGTCCACGTCGAGAACGGCGAGTAGCCCTGCTGCGTGCTCGGGCAGCGGTACGAGCCGTCATTCAGGTTGAAGATCGACTCGTGGGCCACGCGCCCCCGCTCGTCGTACGCATCGCGCTGCTCGCCGAAGTAGACGTTGTACCGGGCCGTCGTCTCGGCATGGCGCAGGGCGCGCTCCAAGAGGTCTACGGCGCAGTCGCGCTCGCCGCGCAGCGTATGCCCGAGCAGGGCCCCCAGCACGAGCGCCCGGAGCGAGCGGATGGTGTCTGCGAAAAGCGAATGCGGCCCGTTGAAGGAATAGATGTAGCCCAGCCCGTCCGGAAGGGCCGTCCAGCGGGCGGCCTGCACGGCGCCGCTCACCTTGAGCGCAAGCTCGTAAAACGAACGCTCCCACGGGTTTTCAGGAATGCGCCCCTCGTTCATGAGCCGCCGGAGCGCTCCGTAGGTGCTCACGTTGTTGAAGCCGTGGTCATGCACGCCCGTATGCGTCAGGTGGCCCGCCATGTCCTGCAACGTGTGTCGCCGCCCGAGACGCAGCATCTCCTCGTCGCCGGTGGCGTCGAAGACGAGCAGCGCCGCGCCGTACTGGAAGCCCTGCGTCCACTCGGTCCAGCCGCGCGCGGTGTAACGGCCCTCCACGGTGAACACCGGCGCGCCCTCGCCCGGCCGGCGGCGCCGCTCGATGGCCTGCGTCTTGGCCGCCGCGAGGCGAAACACCTGTTCGAGAGGCGCCGCCAGATCGGCGGCCTTCAGGGAAGCATCTACGTGGACCATGCGGGCGCTCTCCGGGCGCTACAAACGTCGCAGGTGGAAGCCGCCGTCTACGTCGATGACGGCGCCGGTGGAAAAAGGAAACGCGCCCCCGAGCAGCGCGGCTACGGCGCGGCCCATGTCCTCGGCGGCGCCCCATCGCCGCTGCGGAACCAGCCCCTCGGCGATGAGCGCGTCGTACTTCTGCCGCACGCCGCTCGTCATGTCGCTCTCCATGATGCCCGGCCGCAGCTCGTACACGCCGATGCCTTCGGCCGCCAGCCGCACCGCCCAGAGCTGCGCCGACATCGAGAGGCCCGCCTTCGAGATGCAGTACTCGCCGCGATTTACCGAGGCCGTGTAGCTCGAAATGGAGGTCACGAAAATCACCTTGTAGCCGCCCTCCAGGCGCGAGGGGCCGCCCGCGCCGAGCCAGTGCGCCGCCACCCGCTGCGTCAGAAAGTGCGGCCCTTGCAGGTTGACGCGCAGCAACTCCTCGAAGGACGCCTCCGACGCCTCGACCAGGTCGTTGCGCTCGCGCGGGGCCATGCCGGCGTTGTTGACCAGGGCGTCGATGCCGCCGAGCGCCCCCAGCACCTGATCCACCATGGCCTCGCGCGCCTCCGCCGACGCCACGTCCGCCCGGACCGCCAGAAACTGCTGATCGGGCGAGCGGCGCGCGGCGCGGCACTGTTCGAGCGTGCCTTCGGCGGCGTTGGCGTTGGCGGCGTAGTTGACTGCAACCGAGTAGCCCTCGGAGGCCAGGTGCACCGCCATGCCCCGGCCGAGGCCGCGGCTGGCCCCGGTGATGAGGACGACGGGAGGCGCGCTATTCATAGGGAGTGACCGGTAACTATGAGGCTGCGACAAGATCGCGGCTAATGTACAGCCTGCCGCGCGCCGCCTGCGCCCGACGGCGGCGCTTTTTTCTGCTGTCCCCGGAGGGGGCTGTAAAAACTTCATACCGGCCTGCCCCTGCCGGGAGGGCGGCCGTAGCTTAGCAGCAACCCGGCACACTCTCCACCCCGACCCCTGTGCGACGATGAACATTGCCCTCCTGACGAACGAGTATCCCCCTCACATCTACGGCGGCGCCGGCGTGCACGTCGAGTACCTGACGCGCGAGCTGGCGGCGCTGAGCCGGGGCCGCCACCATGTGGACGTGCTCAGCTTCGGCGACCAGCGCGAGGAGCATCCGGGCCTGTCGGTGCGCGGCTTCGAGCCGGCCTGCGCCATCGACGTGCAGGACCCCCGGCACACCCGGTTCATGTCGACGCTCGTGCAAAACCTCATGATGGCCGGCAGCGTCCGCGAGGCCGCCATTGCGCACTGCCACACCTGGTACGCGCACTTCGGCGGCCTGCTGCTCCAGCAGCTCGTCGGGGCCAAGCTCGTGCTGACGACGCACTCCCTGGAGCCGCACCGCCCCTGGAAGGTCGAGCAGCTCGGCACGGCCTACAACGCCACCACCTGGGTCGAACGGACGGCCTACGAGAACGCCGACGGGGTCGTGGCCGTCTCGGAGTCGATGCGCCAGGACGTGCACGACCTCTACGGCGTGCCCTTCGAGCGCATCCGCGTCATCCCGAACGGCATCGACCTCAACGAATATCGCCCCACCCCCGACGACGCCGTGCTCCGGCGCTACGGCGTGGACCCGGCCGTGCCGTACCTGCTGTTCGTCGGGCGCATCACCCGCCAGAAAGGCATCATCCATCTGGTGCGGGCCTTGCAGCACCTCCAACCCGGCATCCAGGTGGTGCTGTGCGCCGGAGCGCCCGACACCCAGGAAATCGGCGAGGAGATGACCCAAGCCGTCGAGGCGGCGCGCCGGCAGTCGGCCAACCCCATCGTCTGGATCAACCAGATGGCGCCGCGCGCCGACGTGATCTCCCTGTATTCGGGCGCCGCCGTCTTTGTGTGCCCCTCCGTCTACGAGCCCTTCGGCATCATCAACCTGGAGGCGATGGCCTGCGAGACGCCCGTCGTGGCCTCGGCCGTGGGCGGCATCCCCGAGATCGTCGTGCACGGCGAGACCGGCTACCTCGTGCCGTTCGAGCGCCGGGGCGACACCGACTTCGAGCCCGTAGACCCTGCGGCCTTCGCCCGCGACCTTGCCGCGCGCATCAACGAGGTGATGGCCGACCCGGACTTGCAGCGGCGCATGGGCCTAGCCTCGCGCGCCCGCGTAGAGGCCGAGTTTAGCTGGACGCGCATCGCCGAGCGGACGCTCGAGTTTTATGAGGCGCTGACGGCGGCGGACCCCCGTTAGAGAAACTTGCCCCCGGCCCGCGTCGTACTTCCGGCATACCCGCTCCGTTGGTGTTGCTGGAAGGGAGAACGTAGCCATGCCCCGGCGTTTTGCAGAGATGTTTTCGTGCGTGCTCGTCGCCGCGCTCCTGGCCGCCTGCGCGGCGCCGGGGGGCGCATCCCGGCGCGCCCCGGAGCAGCCCGCAAGCGCCCGGCCCGCGCCCATGCAGCGCATGCCGGGCGCCCGCGCCCTGAGCGAGGCGCGGGCGCAGCAACTGTTCGTGCGCGGCATGACGCTCGCCTACGCCGGCGACCCCACCGGCGCGATCCGGCTGTACCAGCAAGCCCTCGAACTGAAGCCCAACGAGGCCGCCATTCTCTCGGCCCTCGCCGAGGCGCACGCGGCGGCCGCCGACTTTGCCACGGCGCAGTTCTACATGCAGCAGGCGCTTGCCGCCGCCCCCCAGAACGCCTACTACCAGTGGCAATCGGCGCGCATGCTGGCGGCGGCGGGCAACATCGAGGCGGCCGCCGACACCTACCGCGCCCTCGTCGAGCGCGACCCCGAGCAGGTCGGCACGCTGCTGGAACTGGCCCAGGTCCACGCCGACGGCGGCCGCCTGACCGAGGCGCTCGCCGCGCTCCGGGAGGCCAACGCGCTGCTCGGCGACGACCGCGACGTGCTCCAGCGCATCCTGCAACTGCAAATGCGGCTCGACGACGCGGCCGGCATCGAGGAAACGCTCAAGGCGCTCCTCGCCCTCAACCCCGGCGACACCGGGGCCGCCGAGGTGCTGAGCCGTTTGTACCTGAAGCAGGAGCGCACCGCCGACGCCATCCGGCTGCTCGAAAAAAGCCGCCTCAACAACCCGCACGACTACGCCGCCACGCTCGCCCTGGCGGATCTGTATCGCAGCGCCGGGGCCGCCGCGCGCGCCGACAGCCTCGAAGCGGCGACGCGCGCCGGCGCGGCGGACTCGCCGGGGCGCCTGCTGGCCCGGGCCTCCGCGCTCTATCAGCGCGCCCCCTTCGACAGCGCCGCCGCCGAGCAAGCCACCGCGCTCCTGGAACGCGCCGTCGAACTCGACCCCGCCGGCGTAGAAGCCCGCACGGCGCTCGGCGAAATCCTGTTCCTGCGGCAAGACTACAAGCGGGCGGCGCCGCTGCTCCAGCAGAGCGCCGAGACCAACCCGCGCGACCTGGATCTGTGGGAAAAGGCCGCCGCCGCCTACCTCGAAGCCGGAGAGCCGCTGAAGGCCGCCCGCCTCGCCGACGATGCCCTGCTGCTCTTTCCCGGGCAGCTTTCCCTGCTGCGTACGGCCGGATACGCCTTCCTGCAAGCCTACCGTAACGAACCGGCGATCGCCCGGCTCGCCGAGGCCGTCGCGGTGATGACGGCCGACGGCGTCGAGGACCCCGCCGCCGCGTCCGAGATGTACGCCGCGATGGCCCTAGCCTACGCGCGCGGCAAGAACGCTGCCGCCTCGGACAGCCTGTACGCGCGCGCCCTGGAGTCCGACCCGGCCAACGCCTTCGCGCTCAACAACTTCGCTTACGACCTGGCCGAGCGCAACGTCCGCCTCAGCGACGCCCTAGGCATGGGCAAGCGCGCCGTGGCCCTGGAGCCGGAAAATGCGGCCTTCCTCGACACCCTCGGCTGGATTTACTTCAAACTCAACCAACTCTCCGATGCTCAGGCATGGGTCGCCAAGGCCGTCGCCACCGGCGCCGCCGGTCCGGCCGTCTACGAGCACCTGGGCGACATTTACGCACGCCAGGGGAAAACAAACAGCGCCCGTGACGCCTATCAGCAAGCACTCGCCAGAAACCCGGGCAGCGCGACGCTGCCGCAAAAACTCAAACGCCTTTCCACACGGTAGCGCGCTTTTGGCCGCCGCCCTTCTGCTGGCGCTCTCGGGCTGCGCCGGCCCCCGCCGCGCCGCCCCCAACCTTCCCGCTCTTCCCGGCGGATACCCCCATCACTCCCTCGAAGAAGTCGTGCGGCTCGTCGGCGCAGGCGCGGGCGGCGTCAACAGCTTCAGCGCCGCCGCCGTGCTCAGCGTCGATGCGCCCGAGCGCGGGGGGCGCTTTACCGCCAACATTCGCGCGCGCCGCAACGATTCGCTCTACATGAGCATCAGCCCCGGCCTGGGCATCGAGGTAGGGCGCATGCTCACGACGCCGGATTCTATTTACGTCTTCGACCGCGTGAACAATGAACTGCTGTACGGCTCCGTGGAGGACGCCGCCGGGTTGCTCGCCGTGCCGCTTGCTCCGGAACTGCTCTTCGACGGTTTGCTCGGCCTTTTCTCTGCCGAGGCGCTCTCCGGGCTTACCCTGACTGCCGGGGACGACCAGTACATCCTCACCGACGCCGAGCGCCGGCGCACCTACGTCGTCGAGCCGCGCATTTGGCGCGTTATTCGCTATGAGGAGCGCAGCGCCGGGGGCGAACTCGTCGAGGAGCGGCTTTACGCAGCGCACGAAGCCTTCGACGGCGTCTTGCTGCCTCGCAGTGTGACGCTGAACGTGCCGCAGCAGGAAACCCGTGCCGAGATTTACTTCCGCTCGCTGAAGCTCAATCCCCGCGACCTGACGTTCAACTTCAAAGTCAACCGCTCGGCGAGCCGCAAGGAGGTCGGGCGATAGCGCTGCGCCCCATGACACGGCTTCGTTTTCCGGCTTCACGGCGAAAGGCCCCGCCGGCCGCTTTCGCCGTGGCGCTGCTGCTCCTCGCAGCGCCGGCCGCCGCCCGGCAAAAGGCCGTGCTCGCGCCCACGGAAGTGCGCCTGCGCGAGCTGGAGCAGCAGATCGAACTGGACCGCGTACGGCTGGCGCGCGCCGCCGACGCCGAGCGCGGAGCCGCCGAAACGCTGCTGCGCATCGAACGCGAAGTGGCCCTGCGGGCGGAACTGGCCCGGCTTTACGCCCGGCGCATCAAGCAGCTGAGTTTTCAGGCCGACTCGGTGCGCGCCGGTCTGGCGAGCCTCGAAACGAACGCCCGCGCGCTGAAGGACGAGTACGCCGTCCACGCCATCCAGGCATATCGCTACGGGCGGCTGAACGACCTTGCCCTGGTGCTCTCGGCCGGCTCCGTGAACCAGATGCTCGTGCGGGCGCGCTACCTCTCGCGCTTCGCGGCGCAGCGCCGCCGCAAGCTCGAAGCGCTCGGCGGAGCCGCCGGCGCGCTCCAGGCCCGCCGCGATACGATCCTGGCGGCGCAGCGGCGCACCGAGGAGCTGCTGACGCAAACCGCCGTGCAGGAGCGCAGCCTGAGCCGCCTGCGCGGCGAACGGCAACGCCTCATCGTCGAGGCGCGCAAGGAGCGTGCGAGCTTGCAACAAACGCTCGGGCGCAAGCAGGAAGCCGCCGCCGACTTGCAGGCGATGGTCCGTCGCCTCGGCGCGGCCGCCCCCGCCCGCCCCCGCCCGGCCGCACGCGCCCCTGCCCGCCCCGCCGCGCCCCGCGCCGCCTCCGGCTCCTTTGCAGGCGCGCGGGGGCGCGTGCCGTGGCCCGTCTCCGGCGTCGTGCGCGAGCCTTTCGGCGAGCGCGTCAACGCGCTCTACGGCACCACCACCACCAACCCCGGCCTCATCATCGCTTCCAACCCGGCCGAGGACGTACGCGCCGTCTTTGAAGGAACGGTCGTGCTCGTCGATGTCATGCCTGAGTACGGCGTCATCGTGGCCGTGGCGCACGGCCCGTACAAAACCATCTACGGCAACCTCTCTGCGACCGCCGTCAAGGAAGGCGACTTCGTCGCGTCGGGTTCGGCGCTCGGCAAGGCGGGCCGCGACGAGGAGCCGCAAGGGGCGGCGCTTTTCTTCGCGCTTTTCCGCGAGGGCGAGCCCATCGACCCCCTCCCCTGGCTTACCCCGCGCTAGAATCCGCCTCCGCCGTCGGTGGCATGGCGCGGCGCGCAGACGTACCTTAAGCAGACGCGCGCGGCGGCTTTCCTCTTCGGAAAAAGCCGCCGCGCTTCTTGCCTTTGCCCCTCCGCCCCCTACCGTCATGCTGCTCGCGCGCCGCTTTCTGATCCTCACGCTTTTCCTTGCCGCGCTCGTCGCGGCGCCGCTCGCCGCCTACGCGCAGGCGCCGCGCGCAGCCTCCAGGGTCGATCTCGACGCCCTCCTCCGGCGCATGACGCTGGAGGAAAAGCTGGGACAGCTCACGCAGTACTCGTGGCAGTTCGCCACCGGCCCCACACGCGAAGACCCGGCGGCCGCCCCCGAGGCGCAGCACCACCTCATCCGCACCGGTATGGTAGGCTCGTACCTGAACGCCTTCGGAGCCGCCTACACCCGCGAGTTGCAACGCATCGCCGTCGAGGAGTCCCGCCTCAAGATTCCGCTGCTTTTCGGCATGGACGTGATCCACGGCTACCGCACCATCTTCCCGACGCCGCTTGCCGAGGCGTGCTCGTGGAACCCCGAGGCCGCCGCCCTTTCGGCGCGCATCGCCGCCGCCGAAGCCTCGGCGGTGGGCCTGCACTGGACGTTCGCCCCCATGCTGGACATCGCCCGCGACGCCCGCTGGGGCCGCATCGTCGAGGGCGCCGGCGAGGATACCTACCTCGGCATGGTCCTCGGCGCCGCTCGCGTGCGCGGCTTCCAGGGCGACGACCTGCGCGCCCCCGAAAGCCTGCTGGCCTGCGCCAAGCACTTCGCCGCCTACGGGGTCGCCGAGGGCGGCCGCGACTACAACACCGTCGATATCTCGGAGCGCACGCTTCGCAGCGTGTACCTGCCGCCGTTCAAGGCGGCCGTGCAGGCGGGCGTGGGCACGTTCATGTCGTCGTTCAACGAAATCGCCGGCATCCCCTCCACGGGCAATCCGTTCCTGCTCACGACGGTGCTGCGGGACGAGTGGAAGTTCGACGGCTTCGTCGTCAGCGACTGGAACTCCATCGGCGAGATGGTTAACCACCGCTCCGCCGCCGACCGCACCGAGGCGGGCGTGCAAGCCCTCACGGCCGGGACGGATATGGACATGATGTCCGCCATCTACCCCGATGAACTGGTCCAGGCGGCCCGGGCCGGCAAAGTCCCCGTGGCCGTCATCGACCGGGCGGTGCGGCGCGTGCTGGAGGTCAAGGAGCGCCTGGGCCTCTTCGAGGACCCCTATCGCGGCGCCGACCCTGCCCGCGAGCGGGCCGCCATCCTGGCCCCCGCGCACCGCGCCGCCGCCCGCGACGTGGCGCGCCAGTCCATCGTGCTGCTGCGCAACGAAGGCGGGCTGCTGCCGCTGGATAAGAACGTGCGGCGCATCGCCGTCATCGGTCCCCTAGCGGATAACCCCGGGGCGATGCTGGGGCCATGGGCCGGCCAGGGGCGCCCGGAGGACGTGACGACGCTGCTGAGTGCTCTCCGCGCCTACCTGCCCTCCACGGCCGAGATCACGTACGTCCAGGGCGCCGGGATTTCCGACCAGCGCCGCGAAGGGTTCGAGGCGGCCGTAGCCGCCGCCCGGGCCGCCGACGTGGTGCTGCTGGCCGTCGGCGAGGCGGCCGAGATGAGCGGCGAGGCCGCCAGCCGCACCGACCTCGGGCTTCCGGGCGTCCAGCAGGCCCTCGCCGAGGCGGTCCTTGCGGCGGGCAAGCCGACCGTCGTCATCCTCTCCAACGGCCGCCCCCTCGCGATCCCGTGGCTCGCCCAAAACGCCCCCGCCCTCCTCGAAACATGGTTTCTCGGTACGGAAGCCGGCTATGCAATAACGGATGTCTTGTTCGGAGATTACAACCCCTCCGGCCGCCTGACCGTCTCGTTCCCGAACGCCTCCGCCCAAACGCCGCTCTACTACAACCATAAAGCCACCGGCCGCCCCGGCCAGGACGCGCAGCCCTACACCTCCCGCTACCTCGACGCGCCCACACGTCCGCTCTTTCCCTTCGGCCACGGCCTCAGCTACACCACGTTCGCGTACGACAACCTGCGCCTGAGCCCCGTCCAGGTCGGCGCCGCCTCCGACACGCTCGAAGTGCAGGTGGACGTGCGCAACACGGGGGCCCGCGCCGGGACCGAAACCGTACAACTCTACGTCACCGACCTTGCGGCCAGCGTCACCCCGCCGGTGCTGGAACTGAAAGGCTTCCACCGGCTCACGCTTGCGCCCGGCGCCGGGCGCACCGTCACGTTCCGGATGCCGCTGGCGCTGCTGGCCGTCTACAACCCGGCCATGGAGCACGTCGTGGAGCCGGGCTACGTCGAGATCCTGGTAGGCCGCTCCTCCGCCGATCTGCCGCTCAAAGGCGCGGTGGAGATTACCGGACGGCCCCACCGGGTGTCGGACGAGGCGCGTTACACCCGCTCTATGGACCGCTGACCGATGCCGCAGCCGCCTTTCAGCGCCGCCGTATTCGATCTCGACGGGACGCTGCTCGACACGCTCGCCGACATGGCGCGCGCCATGAACCGCGCCCTCGTGCGGTCGGGCCTGCCGACGCACCCCGAGAGCGCCTACCGCTTTTTCGTGGGCGAAGGGGCGCGCGTGCTGGCCCAAAAGGCCCTGCCTCCCGAGCGCTGCGACGAAGCGGCGGCCGGAGCGCTCGTGCAGGTGTACCTGGAGGAATACGGCGCGGGCTGGCGCGACCGCACGGCGCCCTACGACGGCATCCCGGAGATGCTGGCGCAGTTGCAACGGCAAGGCATGCCCCTGGCCGTGCTCTCCAACAAGCCCCACGTCTTCACGCAGCAATGCGTGGCGCACTACTTCCCCGAGATCCGTTTTGCCCGCGTCTACGGGCAGCGCGTCGGCTTCCCGCGCAAGCCCGACCCCACCGTCGCCCGAGCCCTGGCCGCCGAACTCGGCGCCGCGCCCGAGGGCGTGCTTTACGCGGGCGACACCGCCATCGACATGCAGACGGCCCGCGCGGCGGGCCTGTTCGCCGTGGGCGTGACGTGGGGATTCCGGGAAGCGCGCGAGCTGCGCGAGGGCGGGGCGCAGGCGCTCGTGGACGCTCCCGAAGCGCTGGCCCGGCTGGCCCTCGGCGAAGCCCCGACGCCCGCAACTCGGCGGCCGGACGCGCGCTGAATCGGCTGCGTGCAAAAAGCGGCCGGCGTTCGCGGCCTTTTTTCGCCGCCCGGGCTTGAATCCGGCAACGCGCAGCCGATACCCCTGATAGGTATGAAAGCCCTCCCGGCCCCGACCGGGAGGGCCGCCCTACCCCCTGCCGACCGCTTATTCGATGCCTGCTCCCATGGAAACCCTCGTCTTGCTCGACCCGCCTTCCGAAGCCTCGGCGCAAGATGCGGCGGAGCCCAAGCACGCGGCCACGGGCGGCATCATCTCCGTTAAACGGCTTTTCCCCGGTTGCACGACCATGGAGCTTCAGGAACACCCCGCCGTAGACTTCAGCTTTCCTCCGCTGCCGAGCACCCTCGGCGAAATTCTGGAGATCGTCTCTCAGGAATCCGAAAACGTCGATATGGACCGGCTCGTGCAGATCATGGAGCGCGACCCGGCCATGACCGCCTATGTGCTGCGGCAGGCCAACTCGTCCTACTACGCCGTCCGCCAGTACATCACACGCGTAGATAAGGCCGTCACATTCCTCGGGTTCGCCACCGTGAGCCGCATCGCCCTTTCGGCGGCGCTCAAGCAAGCGTTTACGTACCTGGAGGCCCCCGCGACGCGCCACATCTTCGAGTACGTCATGCAGACCAGCCTGGCTGCGGCCCTCCTGACGAAGGAGCTTTCGTCGCTGCTGCGCCTCTCCGTGATGCACACCTCGTTCACGGCGGCCATGCTCCACCAGCTCGGGCGGCTGGTGCTGCTGCACTCGGCCGAAGAGCAGTACACGCCGCTCTGGGGCGAGCAGCCCATCGGCGCGCGCCTCGTCGCCGTCCCACCCTCGCAGGAAGCCGAACAGGCCGCCTTGGGCTCAGACTACGTTCCTATCGGGAAGGCGACTGCGGAAGCGTGGGGCTTCCCGGAAGAACTGGTTGCGGTGATCGCCCACCACCGCGACGCGGCGGCCGTCACGAAACCTCACCTCAAGCTGTTCACGCAGATCGTCTCGGCGGGCCACTACCTCAGCAACGGCCTGCTGCACACGGACGGCGCAGAGGCTTTCCGCGCCTGGATGCTCGCCTCGCCGGACCTTGCCTGCCTGGCCGAGCTGGCCCGCACCCGCGCCGCCGACTACGACCTGCTCATCGAGCAGCTCACCGCGCTCGCCCCCGGCATCCGCGAGTTCTCGCTGAGCGCGCTCAACTAAAAGGCGCGCGGCTAAAATTTTCGGCTTACGAAAGCGTGACGGCTGTTTTTGATGAAGAATGGTTTAATTTTACAGGGAGTCATCCGGTAGTTGCACGTTTGCGCAGCGAGATGATGTTGCGTCCCTATTGAACCGTCAGCAGCGTCATGAAGAACATTTTCGTAGGCAACCTCCCCTTCAGCGCATCGGAAGACGACATCCGCGATTTGTTTGCGGAGTTCGGAGAAGTGCAGCGCGTGTCCCTGATCATGCACCGCGACACCGGCAAGCCGCGCGGCTTCGGCTTCGTCGAGATGGAGAACAGCGGCGCTGCGGCCGCCATCGAAGCCCTCAACGGCGTGGAGTACCGCGGGCGTCCGCTGGCCGTGAACGAGGCCCGCGACAAGTCCGAAGGCGGCGACCGCTCCGGCGGCACCGACCGCTCCGGCGGCGGGTATCGCTCCGGCGGGCTATCCTCCCGGTACGGCCGCGAGGGCGGCTACTAAAAGTCTTCCGACGCCGGGCGCCGCCTCTTACCGGCGCCCGGCGCGTCTGCGTCAGGGCTTCAGGCTCCGGTCCAGCCAGTCGAAGAACACCCGGTGCCACAGGATGCCGTTCTGCGGCTTCAAGATCCAGTGTCCTTCCTCCGGGAAGTACAGGAAGCGGCTCGGGATGCCCTTCAGTTGCAGCGCCGTGAACGCCTGCATCCCCTCGGTCACGGGCACGCGGAAGTCCTTTTCGCCGTGGATGACCAGCATCGGCGTATCCCAGGCGCCCACGAAGCGATGGGGCGAGAACGCATCGTAGCTCTTCGGGCGCGGCTGATCCCAGTAGGCGCCCTTCAGGTCGAAGTTGACGAAGAAGAGTTCCTCCGTCGCGCCGTACATGCTCTCCAGGTTGAACACCCCGGCGTGCGCGACGAACGTCTTGAAGCGTTTCTGGTGATGACCGGCCAGCCAGTACACACTGTAGCCGCCGTAGCTCGCGCCCACGGCCCCCAGCCGCTCGGCGTCCACGTAGGGCTCGCGGGCCGCCGCGTCGATGGCCGTGAGTAAATCCTGCATGGACTGCCCGCCCCAATCGCCGGAGATCTGCTCGTTCCAGGCCTGCCCGAAGCCGGGGAGGCCGCGCCGGTTGGGCGCCACCACGATGTAGCCCTCCGCCGCCATGAGCTGGAAGTTCCACCGGTACGAAAAGCTCTGGCTCACCGGCGACTGCGGCCCCCCCTGCGCGTACAGCAGCGCCGGGTACTTGCGTGAGGGATCGAAACCCGGCGGGTAGATCATCCAGACGAGCATCTGCTTGCCGTCGGTCGTGGGGACCATGCGTTGCTCGACGCGCGCCAGTTGCAGCCCCGCCAGCATCTCCGCGTTCACCTGCGTGAGCGGGGCCGCCTCCCCCGTCGCCGTGTCGATGCGGTAGAGTTCGGCCGGAGCCGACATCGACGTGCGCGAAGCTACGAGGTACTGCTTGCCTCCGGCGCGCGCCGGCGTCGGAGCGCCGTAGTTGTACGTTCCGCGCGTGACTTGCTGCGGAGCGCCGCCGGCGGCGCTGACCCGGTAGATATGCACCGTGCCGGCGATGTCGCTCGTGAAGTAAAGCGCCTTGCCGTCGGGGGCCCACACCGGCGCATGGGCCGTCTGGTCGAACCCCGCCGTCAGTTCCGTCCGCGCGCCGCCGCCGGCGTCAGCCACGAAGAGGCGGTTCGGGTCGGCCTCGTAGCCGTCGCGGGCCATGCTGAGCCAGGCGATCCGGCGCCCGTCGGGCGAGAAACGCGGCTCCGTGTCGTAGCCCGGCATCCCGGCCGAAACGTTCGTCGTCGCGCCCCCGGCGAAGTCGTACACGTAAATGTCGGAGTTGGTGCTTACGGCCGCCTGCGTGCCCCGAAGCTTTTTGCTGGTGTACGCGATGCGGCCGCCGTCCGGGCTCCAGGCGATCTGTTCCAGGCCGCCGAAGGGTTGCAGCGGCGCGTCGAAAGGCTCGCCCTCCAGGAGGTCGCGCACGTCCGAGAGGGCGCCGTCGTTGTAGGCGGCGGCGAACACATGGCTGTAGGCGTAATCGCTCCAGGCGTCCCAGTGGCGGTACAGGAGGCCGTCGAGGATGCGCGCGTCGGCCTTCGGCAGGTCCTGGTAGAGATCCTGCACCGTCGAGTCGAGCTTCACGTCGGCGGTGAACAGGATGCGGCGCGAGGTGGGCGCGTAGAGGAATCCAGTGATGCCTCCCGGATGGTTGGTAACCTGCCGGGCGTCGCCGCCGTCAGGCAGGATTTCCCAGAGCTGCATCGACCCGCTCTGGCTGCTCAGGTAGCCGATGCGCCGCCCGTCGGGGCGCCACTGCGCGCCGCTCTCGCTCGCGGGCGTCTCCGTCAGGCGCCGCACCGCCCCGCCGAGCGTCGGCACATGGTAAAGATCCGTGGAGCCTTTGTTCTCGGCCACGTCGTAGCGCGTGATCCCGAAGACGACGCTTTGCCCGTCGGGCGAAACGCTGCCGTCCGATACGCGGCCGAACTGCCACAGCAGTTCCGGCGTAAGCAGGCGCGGCTGCCGGGCCTGCACGGGCGCGCATAGGGCCAGCAAAAATAAACTGATACAGAAAAGGCGCTTGTGCATTGAGATGTCGGAGGAGGCGGGCGGGCGCGCCGGCCTCGCTGCATGAGTGGAGGGGCTGCCGAAATATACGCTTCCGGCGGCGCCTGCGAAACGCGCGCCGGCAAGGCCCCCGGCGGCCCCGAAAGATCCTTCTATCTTGGAAACGCGAAGAAAAGACGCCCCTTCGTAATTGACTTACTACAGCGTTGTTTACTATTATCTCTGCCGATTGGCAGTTGTTCTATCAGTTCCTATTCCGTTGCACATGGCGATTGGAAAGAAAGGCTCTGCCGAGTATGTAACACCCATTACCCAAAGTAACTGCTATGGCAGAGCGTAAGAAAGGAACCGTTAAGTGGTTCAACGACGGCAAAGGCTACGGCTTTATCACCCCG
>CBDTTW010000020.1:0-25809 GCA_965363675.1 uncultured Rhodothermaceae bacterium | reverse complement strand
GCGGGTGGGGCGGCGGGGTGGTCGGGCTGAGCAGCATCGACGGCTACGACGCCTCGGAGAACGCTACGAGCCGGTGGATGAGCTTCGAGTCGGACCGCTGGTACACCGTCCGCCTCCGTGTGACGGAGGCGCGCATCGACGCCTGGATCGACAAGGAGCACGTGGTAGACTTTGACATTGCAGGGCATGAGCTTTCGATCCGGGTCGAGGTGGGCCTGAGCCGCCCGCTCGGCATCGCCACGTACCGCACTACCGGCGCCGTGCGCAACATCGCCCTGCGCCCGCTGCCGTGAATACGGGCGCTCCCGCCCAGGAATGCTCCGGCCTGCCGCATAAATATTTTGACGCCTTCGGACGCTCCGAAGGAATATTCTTCACCTGTTGACGTTATACACCTACGCGGTCACGACTACGTCGATTCCTAAATACCGGTTTAATACATGAGTAACCCCGCAAGACCCAACATGAAGCTCGTTCCACAACCTATGATGGAGCAAACCGCCCGGCGTTTCAAGCTGCTCGGCGAGCCGGTCCGGCTGGACCTGCTGAATCATTTGCATACGCGCGGCGAGATGACCGTGCAGCAGCTCGTCGAGGCGACGGGCTACCAGCAGGCCAACGTCAGCAAGCACCTCGGGCAGCTCGCCGAGGAGGGGCTGGTGGTGCGGCGCAAGGAGGGGCTGTTCTCCTTCTTCTCGATCAGCGACCCGACGCTCTCGGCGCTTTGCACGATTGTGTGCAGCCGCATCCGCGAGGAAGCCGAATACCAGAAGCTGTCCTGACCGGGCGTTTCTGAAAGGCGAGAGCTGCCCGCACGCCGCCCCCGGCGGAAGTCCGCTTCCGCCGGGGGCGGCGTGCGTTTGGCCCGGGCCTACAGCAGCGAGCGGTGGTCCACGTAGATGCAGCGGTCGCGCACGTAGGGCAAACCGGCCTCCTCCGCCAGGCGTTCGGCCTCGGGGCTCGACACGCCGAGTTGCGTCCAGATGGTAGGCTTACGCTGCGTGCGCTCGGCCCGCGCGGCCGCTTCCTGGACGACGCCCGCCGTGAAGGCCGGTTTGCGGAACACGTTCACGATGTCGATGGGCGCCTCCAGCGGCACGTCCGACAGGCTCGGGTAGCACGTCTCGCCGAGCAGCTCCGGAACCTTCGGGTTGACCGGGATGACGCGGTAGCCTGCCTCTTGCAGGTACCGGGCGATGGTGTGGCTGATACGGTCGGGGCGCTCGGAGCACCCGACGACGGCGATGGTGCGCGCGGTCTGGAGCAGTTCTTTGATGGGCGGCATGAGAGGCGGTGTTTTTTGGGGTAAACGGGAAGGGCGCGAACTCTGATCCGTACCTTTCTCGTAACCGCGCGTCTCGTAAGGGCGCCGGCGGCCCCCGCACCTGCTCCCGGAGAAAAGCCCTGCTATGGAACGACGCGACTTCATCCGCACCCTCGGGGCGGCGGGCGCCGCCGGCGCGCTGCCCGGCGCCTGGAGTCCGGCCGCCGCGCCGCCGCCCGGAGCGCGCGCCTTCTGGCTGAGCGCGCTCCTGCGGATCGCCCGCCCGGTCCTCGGCGCGCTCGCCGAGGGGCGGCTGCGCCGGGCGATGCCCGTCGAGCATCACCCCGAGAGCGCCGACCGCGAGCAGTACACCCACCTCGAAGCATTCGGCCGGACGATGGCGGGCCTGGCGCCGTGGCTGGCTCTGGTGGCGCCGCCGCCCGAGGAAGCCGCTCGGCAAGCCGAGATGCGCGCCCTCGTACAGGCGGCCCTGGCGCACGCCGTGGACCCCGGCTCGCCGGACTACATGAACTTCAGCCGGGGCGGGCAGCCGCTCGTGGACGCGGCGTTCCTGGCGCACGCCCTGCTGCGCGCCCCGGCGCTGCTCGTCGATGGGCTGCCGGGCGGGGTGCGCGCCCGCCTCGCGGAGGCGCTCCGCCTGACGCGGGGCATTACGCCGGGGTACAACAACTGGTTGCTCTTTAGCGCAATGGTCGAGGCGGCCTTGCAGCGCATGGGCGAGCCCGCCGACGGCATGCGCCTGGACCTGGCCCTGCGCAAGCACGACGAGTGGTACGCCGGCGACGGCCACTACGGCGACGGCCCCGAGTTCCACTGGGACTATTACAACAGCTTCGTCATCCAGCCTTTCCTGCTGGATATCCTCCGGCAAACGCACCCCGGCTCGAAGTGGCGCACGGCCTTCTACGAGCGCCAGCAGCGGATCGCCGGGCGTTACGCCGAGGTGCAGGAGCGGCTCATCAGCCCCGAGGGGACGTACCCGCCCACCGGGCGCTCCATCGCCTACCGCTTCGGCGCGTTCCAGTTGCTGGCGCAGGCGGCCTTGCAAGGGCTGCTGCCGCCGGCGCTCGCCCCGGCGGGCGTCCGCGAGGCCCTTACGGCGGTCATCGGGCGCACCCTCGGCATGCCCGGCATGTTCGACGCCGAAGGGTGGCTGCGCATCGGCCTGGCCGGCGCGCAACCCGGCCTCGGCGAGACGTACATTTCGACGGGAAGTCTGTATCTTTGCACCACCGTTTTTCTGCCGCTCGGGCTGCCCGCCGATCACCCGTTCTGGGCCGACCCGCCCGCGCCGTGGACGGCCAAACGCCTCTGGAACGGCGAAGATCTGCCGGCAGACCACGCGCTGCGCCTCTGACCCCACCCCCGCAACGACCCCACGTATGGCTAGTTACCCCTTTCAGGAAATCGAACGCAAATGGCAGGCGTATTGGGACGAGCGCCAGGTGTTCCGCACCCCCGACGCCCCCGACGCCTCGCGGCCCAAGTACTACATCCTCGACATGTTTCCCTACCCGAGCGGGGCGGGGCTGCACGTAGGGCACCCCGAGGGGTACACCGCCACCGACATCCTGGCGCGCTATAAGCGCATGCGCGGCTTCAACGTGCTGCACCCGATGGGCTGGGACGCCTTCGGGCTGCCCGCCGAGCAGTACGCCATCCAGACCGGCACGCATCCGCGCATCACCACCGAGCGCAACGTCAACCGCTTCCGCGAGCAGCTCAAGGCCCTCGGGTTCTCGTACGACTGGAGCCGCGAGATCAACACGACCGATCCGGCTTACTACCGCTGGACGCAGTGGATCTTCAAGCAGCTTTACGACCGGGGCCTGGCCTATCAGGCCGAGCTGCCCGTCTGGTGGTGCGACGCGCTCGGGACGGTGCTCGCCAACGAGGAAGTCATCGACGGCAAGTCGGAGCGCGGCGGCCACCCGTGCGTGCGCCTGCCCATGCGCCAGTGGATGCTGCGCATCACGCAGTACGCCGACCGCCTGCTCGAAGGGCTCGACGCGCTCGACTGGCCGGAGAGCACCAAGGAGATGCAGCGCAACTGGATCGGACGCTCGGAAGGCGCCGAGATCGACTTCCCGGTGGCGGGCGTCCCCGAGGAGCGGCTGCGCGTCTTCACGACGCGCCCGGACACGCTTTTCGGCGCCACCTACATGGTGCTGGCCCCCGAGCATCCGCTCGTACGCAAAATCACCGGCGAGGCGCAGCGCGCGCAGGTCGAGGCGTACGTGCGCGCCTCGGCGGGCAAGAGCGACCTGGAGCGCACCGAGCTGCAAAAGGAAAAGTCGGGCGTCTTCACGGGCGGGCACGCCCTGAACCCGGCCACCGGCGAGATGATTCCGATCTGGATCGCCGACTACGTGCTCTCGGGCTACGGCACGGGGGCCATCATGGCGGTGCCCGGCCACGACGAGCGCGACTACGCCTTCGCCGCGCGCTTCGAGCTGCCCATCCGCGAGGTCGTCCGCGGCGGCGACCTCGCGGTGGGCGCCTGGACGGGCGACGGCGTCCTCGTGAACTCGTCGAGCGCGGACCGCCCGGTGGGCACGATCTCGCGGCACGGCGTCTCGATCAACGGTTTGCGCGTCGCCGAGGCCAAGGAGAAGATGATCGCGTGGCTGGAGAACGAGGGCGTCGGGCGGCGGCGCGTCAACTACAAGCTGCGCGACTGGCTCTTCAGCCGGCAGCGCTACTGGGGCGAGCCGTTCCCGGTCGTGTTCGTCGAGGGAGAGCCGCGCACCCTGCCGGAAGACTGCCTGCCCGTGACCCTGCCCGAGGTGACTTCGTACAAGCCGAGCGGCAGCCCCGAGGGGCCGCTTGCCACGATCCCCGAGTGGGTGCGGACGGTGGACCCGGCCACCGGCAAGCCGGCCGTCCGCGAGACGAACACCATGCCGCAGTGGGCCGGCTCGTGCTGGTACTACCTGCGCTACCTCGACCCGCACAACGACGAGCGCCTCGTCGATCCGGAGCGCGAGCGCTACTGGATGCCGGTCGATCTGTACGTCGGGGGGGCCGAGCACGCCGTGTTGCACCTGCTCTACGCCCGGTTCTGGCACAAGGTGCTTTTCGACCTCGGTGTCGTCTCGACCGAGGAGCCCTTTGGGCGCCTGGTGCACCAAGGGCTGATCCTCGGCGAGGTCGAATACCTGGCGTTCCGCGCCGAGGACGGCGCCCTCGTCTCGGCCGAGCACGTCCGCGACGGCATCGACCAGCGGACGGGGCAGCCCGTCGCGGCCGAGCGCGCCGAGGAGGCCGACGTGGAGAAACAAGCCGACGCCTTCGTGCTCAAGCAGCATCCCGAGATCCGGGTGGACGCCCGCGCGCACAAGATGAGCAAAAGCCGGGGCAACGTCATCAACCCGGACGACGTGATCCGCGACTTCGGGGCGGACTCGCTGCGGCTCTACGAGATGTTCATGGGGCCGCTCGAACAGGTCAAGCCTTGGAGCACGCGCGGCACGGAAGGCGTGCACCGGTTCCTGAACCGCGTCTGGCGCCTCGTCGTGCGCGAGGAGGGAGACGCCCTGGCGTCCACGATTCAGGACGCCGAGCCGACGCGCGAGCAGCTTCGCGCCCTGCACCAGACGATCCGCAAGGTCACCGACGACATCGAGGGGATGCGCTTCAACACGGCCATTGCGGCCATGATGGAGTTCCTGAACCAGGCGTACAAGTGGCCCGCCGCGCCTGCGGCCGTCATGAAGCCGTTTGTGCTGCTGCTCAGCCCGTTTGCGCCGCACCTGGCGGAAGAGCTCTGGAGCCGCTTGCACGGCGGGGCCGCCGGCACGCTCGCGGCGGAGCCGTGGCCCGAGGTCGAGGAGGCGCACCTGGCCTCCGACACGGTCACCCTGGCGGTGCAGGTCAACGGCAAGCTGCGCGGCTCGGTCGAGGCGCCCGTCGGGGCCGACAAAGCGGACGTGATTGCGGCGGCGCGGCGCGAGGAGAACGTAGCGCGGCACCTGGAGGGGCAAACGGTGCGCCGCGAGGTGTTCGTGCCGGGGCGGCTCGTGAACTTCGTGCTGTAGCGGCGCGCCGGAAGCGGGCGGCTAGTTCTCGCGCGAGTACGCCCGGAAGGCGAACCAGATCAGCATGGCCCGGTCGGTCTCGCCGAACGGGCAGCCGGCCTCGACGTAGGCATCCCACGCCGCCTTGTACTTGCGCAGGGCGATGCGAAGCATCTCGGGGCTCAGCTCGGTGTCGGGCTGCCGGTCCAGGAGCATCTTGTTTTTTTCCATGTTCAATAAAAACACAAGTCTCGTGCCGATTCCTGAAAGCGCGGCCGCCCCCTTGTGCGCTCTCGTGGTATCGCACGGCGCGGGGCAGACTTAAGGCGAGGCGATGAATATGCCGGATCGAGAAGCCGCCGAGGCGCCGCTGGACGTGCTGGCCCTGGCCGCCCACCCGGACGACGTGGAACTGTGCGCCGGCGGGACGATGTGCCTGCTGGCGCGGCAAGGCTACCGCACGGGCATCGTAGACTTTACGCGGGGCGAACTCGGCACCCGGGGCACGCCCGAGACGCGCGCCCGCGAAGCCGAAGCGGCCTCGGCCGTGCTGGGCCTGCGCGCGCGCGAGAACCTCGGCATCCCCGACGGCGACATCGCCGACACGCCCGAGCACCGGCTGCGCGTCATCCGGGCGGTGCGCCGCTACCGGCCGCGCATCGTGCTCATCAACCCGCTGGAGTGCCGCCACCCTGACCATCCGAACGCCGCCCGGCTGGCGATCTCGGCGCTGTTCTACAGCGGCCTGCGCAAGATCGAGACCTACGGACCGGACGGCGGCCCTCAGGAGCCCTGGCGGCCGCACCATGTGCTGCACTACATGCAGTCCGTCCCGTTCGAGCCGACGCTGGTCGTGGACGTGAGCAGCGTGTGGGCGCAGCGCATGGCGGCCATGCGCGCCTACGGCACGCAGTTCCACAACCCGGCGGCGCCCGCCGCGCCGGAGGCCCCACAGACGTTCATCTCGAACCCCGAGTTCACCGACTGGATCGAGGCGCAGGCGCGCTGGTACGGCTACAAGATCGGCGCGGCCTACGGCGAGCCGCTGCTGTACCGGCACGGGCCTATCGGCGTCGAGGACCTGGCGGCGACGCTGCGCAAGGAGAAGCCGTTCCGGTAGGGCGGCCCCAAACGCGCGAAGCCCCGGCCGCAGGGGCCGAGGCTTCGCCGAGAGTGCACGCAGGCCGGATCAAGGGTTCGGCGTCACGTCGAGCAAGGAGGAACTTCGGATCAGCCGGTTCGCATCGTCGATGGCCTCGACGCGCACCTGGTAGGAGCGGCCCCGCCGGGCGCCTTTCAGCGCCTCGGCGACGCCCTTATCCTGCGCGTCGAGGTGGTTGGCCCCCGTCGTGAGTTCCCCCACGACCGCGGCGGCCTCCGGGTCCCACACGACGACCCGGTACTGATACGCTTCCCGCACGGCCTCCCACGTCAGGCTCAGGCCCTCGGCGTGGGCGCGCTGCTCCACCGCGATCGTCTGGTGAGCGGCCGAGCTGCGGAACGCATCGGCGGCCGGAGCCACCGAGAGGCGCGCGCCCACCCCGACCGCCATCAGCACGAGGGCGGCGGCGCTGTAGCGGCAAAAGCTTACCAGGCTCATGCGGGGCCGCAGCGTAGCCGTCCGGTTGTTCAGGCTGCGGGGGCTCCGGGCGGCAGGCAGCGGCGCGCCGAGTTGCTTCTCGGTGGCCGCCTCCAGGGCTTCCATCGTCGCCCGAAGCAGTTCGCGGGAGTCCACGTCGTGCGTCAGGTTCCGAATCATGTCCCGCCGCTCCTCATCCGGCAGCGTGCCTGCCAGAAACCGGGCAAGCGTGTACTCGTCGATGGTTTGCTCTGTAAGGTCCATTGTTTAGAGCTAACACTTTAGTGGAAGGCGCAAGCCCCCTCCGAAAGAGGGTCTGCCTAGAGAGAACGCGCATCTTTTCGAGAATCCGGCGCACCATCCAGAAATATTTAGCCTGCTCTCAGGGCGGCCGGGGGCTTTGCCGCGCGGCGGCAAATTGACACCGCGACGCGCCGGGGGGTATATTGGCTGGTCTATTCAAGCAGCATTCCAACAGGGGTTATGGCTGATACAAGCGATTTCAGGAATGGCTTGGCGCTCGTCTGGAACAACGACATCTGGACCATCGTCGAGTTCATGCACGTCAAGCCGGGCAAGGGCGGCGCCTTCGTCCGCTCGAAGCTCAAGAACATCCGCACCGGGCGCGTCGTGGACAACACGTTCCGCGCCGGCGAAAAGGTCGAGACGGCGCGCGTCGAGCGGCAGCCGCACCAGTTCCTCTACGGGGACGAGATGGGCCTGCACTTCATGAACACCGAGACCTACGAGCAGATCACCCTGGCTCGGGACATGGTCGAGAAGCTGGACTTCGTCAAGGAAGGCGGCCAGGTGGACATTCTCATCCACGCCGAGACCGAACAGCCGCTGGCCACCGAAATCTCGAAAAGCGTCGAGCTGCTCGTGACGCAGACCGATCCGGGGCTCAAGGGCGACACGGCGACGGGGGCCACCAAGCCCGCCACGCTCGAAAGCGGCGCAGTCGTCTACGTGCCGCTGTTCATCAACGAGGGCGACGTGATCCGCGTCAACACGGACACGCGCGAGTACCTGACGCGCGTCTCGACCGGCGACCGGTAGCGGCGCGCCCTCCGGCTTTCTTCCGCCCACTCAACGCGCAGGCATGCTCATGGATTTGTCGCTGATTCGGGAACTGCTGGCTATCGTGGCTTCCAGCAACATCGCCGAGGTAGAAATCGAGGAGAAAGGCACGAAGATCGTCGTGCGCAAGAGCGGGCCGGTCATCACGATGCAGGCTCCGTTTGCGCCGCCGGCCTACGCGCCGCCGTACGGGTACGGGCCGCCGGCCTATGCGCCGCCGCCTGCCCCCGCCGCGCCGGAGGCTCCGGCCGCCGCGAAGCCGTCGGAGCCTCCGGCGGCCCCGGCCGGGGGCGTCGTCGTCAAGGCGCCCATCGTGGGCACGTTCTACGCCTCGCCGGGGCCGGACGCGCCGCCGTTCGTCGCCCCGGGGGCCGTCGTCCAGGCGAAGGACGTGCTGTGCATCATCGAGGCGATGAAGCTGATGAACGAGATCGAGTGCGAGACGCCGGGCACGATCCGCCAGGTGCTCGTCGGAAACGGCGAGCCCGTCGAGTACGACCAGCCGCTGTTCATTATCGACCCGGCCTAGGCCGCCCCGGCCGCCGATTTCCCGACGCCATGCCCCACGCCCGCGCCCGCAAAAACCGCCCCTCCGGCGGCATCCGTAAAGTGCTGATCGCCAACCGGGGCGAAATCGCTTTGCGCGTCATCCGGACGTGCAAGGAGATGGGCTTGCAGACGGTGGCCGTCTTCTCGACGGCCGACCGCGACGCCCTGCACGTGCGCTTCGCCGACGAGGCGGTGTGCATCGGGCCGCCGCGCTCGGCCGAGAGCTACCTGCGCATGGAACGGCTGATCGCCGCCGCCGAGGTCACCGGCGCCGACGCCATCCACCCCGGCTACGGGTTCCTGGCCGAGAACGCCGAGTTCAGCGCCATCTGCCACGACCACGGGATCAAGTTCATCGGCCCCTCGCCCGAGACGATCCGGCTGATGGGCGACAAAAGCCTCGCCAAGGAGACGATGCGCGCCGCCGGGGTGCCCGTCGTGCCCGGCTCCGAGGGCGCCGTCGGCGCGGTGGAGGAGGCTTTGGCGGTGGCCGAGGCGCTCGGCTACCCCGTCATGATCAAGGCCAGCGCGGGCGGCGGCGGCAAGGGCATGCGCCTGGCGCGCACCCCCGAGGAGTGCGCCCGCAACTTTGGGGCGGCGCGCAACGAAGCCGAGGCCGCCTTCGGCAATCCGGCCGTATACCTCGAAAAGTTCATCACGGCCCCCCGCCATATCGAAGTGCAGCTCCTCGGCGACGGCAAGGGACGCGTGCGGCACTTCGGCGAGCGCGAGTGCTCCATCCAGCGCCGGCATCAGAAGTTGCTCGAAGAAAGCCCCTCGGCGGCCGTCTCGGAAGATTTACGCGCGCGCCTTACCGAGGCCGCCGTGCGCGGCGCCGAGAGCGTGCGCTACGAAGGCGCCGGCACCATCGAGTTTCTGCTGGGCGCCGACGGAGCCTTCTACTTCATGGAGATGAACACCCGCATCCAGGTCGAGCACCCCGTGACCGAGGAGGTGACCGGCTGCGACCTCGTGGAGCAGCAGTTGCGCGTGGCGCTCGGCGAGCCGCTGCCCCCGGAGGCCGCCGTCCTGGAGGGCCACGCCATCGAGTGCCGCATCAACGCCGAGGACCCCTACCGCAACTTCGCCCCCTCGCCGGGAGCCATCACGACGTTCCACCCGCCCGGAGGGCGCGGCGTACGCGTCGATACGCACGCCTACGCCGGCTACGTCATCCCGCCCTACTACGACTCGCTCATCGCCAAGCTCATCGTGAAGGGGCGCTCCCGCGAGCACGCCATCCGCATCATGCGCCGCGCGCTCGGCGAGTTCGTCATCGAAGGCGTCCGGACGACCATCCCGTTCCACCAGCAGCTCATGGACCATCCGGATTTCGTGGCGGGCCGCTTCGACACGCATTTCCTCGAACACTTCGAGATGAAGCCCCCGGCTTCGTGAACCGTTTTTGGGGGAAAGCGCGGGCCGCCCTTTGCAGCCCGCCCTTTTCTTGCTAATATCCCGCTTTCGCAGAGCCCCCTTCGGCATTCCAGTAGACCAGCGCGGCCATGACGTTCCCGGAAGACCTTCGGTACACCAAAGAGCACGAGTGGATTCAGTACGACCCGGCCCAGGGCATTGCGACGGTGGGCATCACCGACTTCGCGCAGCATGAACTGGGGGATATCGTGTTCATCGAGCTGCACCCGGTAGGCTCGGAGGTGGACCGCGACGCCCTCTTCGGCACGGTCGAGGCCGTCAAGACCGTTTCGGAACTGTTCATGCCCGTGGCCGGCAAGATCGTCGAGGTCAACCCCCGGCTCGACAGCGAGCCCGAACTGGTCAACCAGGACCCCTACGGCGAAGGGTGGATGGTGAAGCTGCACGTCGCGCGGCCCGAGGACCTGGACGATCTGCTCGACGCGCCCACCTATACGGGCATGGTCAGCGCCTGAGCGCGCCGCGCCGCCCCCTGCATGAGGAGATGCCTGGCCGTTGCCCGTGCGTCTCCTTTGCTTTTTTCGCCGGGTCGCCGGCGGTACGCCAAACCCTTGCCATGCACGAACGCATCCTCATCATCGACTTCGGTTCGCAGTACACCCAGCTCATCGCCCGGCGGGTGCGCGAGATCGGCGTGTACTCGGAGATTTACCCCTGCACGATCAGTCGCGCCGAAGTCGAGGCCCTGGCGCCGCGCGGGTTGATCCTCTCGGGCGGGCCGTGCTCCGTCTACGACGACGGGGCCCCGCAGCTTCCGGAGGGCCTGCTGGAGCTGCGGCGCGCCGGCGACGGCGCCGCCATGCCGGTGCTGGGCATCTGCTACGGCTTGCAGGCCATGGCGCATGCCCTCGGCGGCGGCGTCGAGCGGGCCGCGCGGCGGGAGTTCGGGCGCGCCGGCATCTTCGTGGACACCACCGACGCGCTCATGGCGGGCATCCCCGAAGGCTCGAACGTCTGGATGAGCCACGGCGACCACCTGACGCGCCTGCCCGAGGGCTACGAGGTCATCGCCCACACGTCCAACGCGCCCATCGCGGCGGTGCGCGCCCACGGGCGGCCGCACTTCGGCGTGCAGTTCCACCCGGAGGTAGTCCATACCGAGCACGGCCGGCAGCTCTTGCGCAACTTCGCCCTGGGCGTCTGCGGCTGCCGCGGCGACTGGACGCCCGCCTCGTTCATCGAGGAGAAAACGCGCGAGATCCGGGCGCTCGTCGGGCAGGACCAGGTGCTGCTCGGCCTCTCGGGCGGCGTCGATTCGTCGGTGGCGGCGGTGCTCTTGCACGAGGCCATCGGCGAGCAGCTCGTGTGCGTCTTCGTCAACAACGGCCTTTTGCGCGAAGGCGAGTGGGAGCAGGTGCAGGAGACCTTCCGCGAGCACTACCACATCCGCCTCAAGGCCGTCGATGCGTCGGATCTGTTCCTGGAGCGGCTGGAGGGCGTCGCCGATCCGGAGCGCAAGCGCAAGATCATCGGGGGCACGTTCGTCGAGGTGTTCGAGCAGGCCACGGCTGCGCTCATCGAGGAGATGCACGCCCGCCCGCGCTTTCTGGCCCAAGGCACCCTCTACCCGGACGTGATCGAGTCGGTTTCGTTCAAGGGCCCCTCGGCCACCATCAAGACGCACCACAACGTGGGCGGGCTGCCCGAGTCGCTGCGCTTCGAGATTCTGGAGCCGTTCCGCGAGTTGTTCAAGGACGAGGTGCGCGAGATCGGCCGTTTGCTGGGCGTGCCGGAGGGCATCATCGGGCGGCACCCGTTCCCGGGGCCGGGGCTGGGCATCCGCGTGCTCGGCCCGGTCACGCGCGAGGCGCTGGCGCTGCTGCGCGCCGCCGACGCCATCTTCATCGAGGAGCTGAAGACCTCGGGGCTCTACGACGAGGTCTGGCAGGCCTTTGCCGTGCTGCTGCCCGTGCAGACCGTAGGCGTAATGGGCGACGTACGCACCTACGAGAACGTATGCGCCCTCCGCGCCGTCACGAGCGTAGACGGCATGACGGCCGACTGGGCGCCGCTGCCGTACGACTTCCTGGCGCGCGTCTCGAACCGCATCGTCAACGAGATCCGGGGCATCAATCGTACCGTTTACGATATAAGCAGCAAGCCGCCTGCCACCATCGAGTGGGAGTAGCGTCCAACCCTTTTCACCGCTCCCGTGTCGCCATGCGCCGCCTGCTTCTGACCCTCGCCCTGCCCGTGCTGATGCTCGCGGCGGCCCGGCCGCTCGCGGCGCAAGTGCGCGCCGAGCCGGCCCCGACGATCGCCGAGGCCGAGACCGTCTTCGAGCAGGGCATCCGGGCGTTCGACGAGGGCGACTACGGCATGGCCTACCGGCGGCTGCGGCTCGTCTACGAGCAGCACCCGCTGCACCGCCGCACGACGGCCGCTTACCTGATGGCGGGCAAGGCGCTTTACCGCAGCGGCGAGGCCCGGCAGGCCGCCGGGGTGCTGCGGGCGCTCGTGGAGCGCTACCCCGAGAGCCGCTACGCCCCCGAGGCGTCGGCGCTGCTGGCGCGCATCGGCGGGGGCGAGGCGGCCGCGCCGCGCCGCCTCGTCAACGTGGGCGTCGTGCTCCCGCTGCACACCGGGCTGCTCGCCCAAGCGCTTTTCAACGGCATCCGGCTGGCCGTCGAGGACTTCAACGCCGAGGACGGCGGGCGGGCTGCGGTGCGCATGGTCTTCCGGGACTCGGGGCGCGACGGCAAGAACGCCGAGGCCGCCGTCCGCGAGCTGGCGGCGGAGCGGCCGGCCGTCATCCTGGGGCCGCTTTTCAGCGAGGAGGCGCGCCTTGCCGGAGCCGCCGCCGAGCGGGCGGGCATCGTGCTGGTGGCCCCGCTGGCGACCGACGAGGCGGTTTCGGCCGGGCGCAAGCTGGTGTTCCAGGCCAACCCTTCGCCGCAGGCCCACGGCCGCCTCATGGGCCGCTACGCCCGCGAGGCGCTTCAGCTAAAGCGCTTCGGCATCCTGGCTGAGCGCGGCAACAGCGGCAGCGAGGGCTTCGCCGAAGGCTTTGCCGAGGGCGTGCGCGACGCCGGGGGCGAGGTCGTCTTTACCGAACGCGTAGCCGGGTCGGCCCTGGGCAACCCGGCCGCCGCCCTGAGCGAGGAGCGCGCCGCCGACCTCGACGCGCTCTACACGCCGCTCGCCGGGGAGAACGCGCAGCGCCTGGCCGGGGGGGTCGTGCGCGTGCTGCGCAGTCGCGGCGCCGACGTGCGGCTGCTCGGCAACCAGCTCTGGCACGACTTCGAGGACCCGGAGGCCGCCTCGGCCCTGGGCCTTACCTACACCGACGACTTTGCGCCGGGGGCCGACGCGCCGCGCTACCGGGCCTTCCTCCGGCGCTACGAAGAACTGGCGGGCCGCGCCCCCGAGGGCGACGAGCTGCGCCTGGCCGTGGCCGGCTACGACGCCACGGGCTACGTGCTCGGCTACGCCGCCCGCGACGCGCGCCTGCCGCTCCAGGAGCTGCTGCGCCGCGCCGAGCCCTACCAGGGCATCGGCCTGCGGATGCACTTCGCCGAGGGAAACATCAACCACGCCGTATATTACATGGCTTTCCGCAGAGGCGAGGCCGTCGTGCTGGAGTAAGCGTCCGGAACTGCCGCCGCCGGCGCGGGTATGCTCGGCGCGGACCCGTGTTTTCTCTTGTTATGCCGGGCCGGTGCGCGAAAGCGGCCGCCGGCGCCGCGCACAATATCCGGCGCGGCCTCCCGTTTTCACCAGACAGCCTCCGCCCGATCTCCCACGGTAATCCGAATGCGTTTGCGGTTTCTTCCTTTCTCCGTCCTGCTCGCCGCCGTGCTGCTCGTCGCCGGGTGCGGCGGCTCCGGCAAACTCCGCTACGACTCCGCCAAGGAGGCTTTCGACAAGGGCAAGACGTTCTACGACAAGGGCAAGCCGCAACGCGCGATTCCCTACTTCCAGGCGGTGTTCGACTACGGCCGCACCCACGAGTGGGCCGCCGACGCGCAGATCTTCCTCGCGCGGGCGTACTACCTCAATAAGGAGTATATCCTGGCCGCCAGCGAGTTCAGCCGCTTCAGCGAGATCTACCGCACCGATCCTCGCCGCCCCGACGCCGAGTACGAGCGGGCCATGGCGTACTACGAGCTTTCGCCGTCGTACGAACTCGACCAGACCGACACCGAGCGCGCCATTACGCAGTTTCAGCTTTTCGTGCAGCGCTTCCCCGACAGCCCGCGCGTCCAGGAGGCCGAGGCGCGCGTGGCCGAGCTGCGCGAGAAGATGGCGCACAAGATGTTCGCCGCCGCCGCCATGTACGAGCGCCAGGAGCTGTACGAAGCCGCCGCGCTGACGTACGAGGGCGTTTTCGACGTGTACCCCGGCTCGACGTGGGCCGACGACGCGCTCGTCGGCGCGATGCGCGCCTATGTGAGCTTCGCCGAGCTGAGCGTGCCGACGCGGCAGGCCGAGCGCTACGAGCACGCCCTGGAGAACCACCGCCGCCTGACGCAGATCTTCCCCGACACGCCGCTCAAGGCCGAGGCCGAAGGCCACCGCGCCCGTGCGGCGGCGCGGCTGGAAGTGCTCAAGGGAGCCGCCGAGGCGCCGATCGCAGGCCAGAACTGACGCGGCGACCTCCGGCATGCACATCGGCATTTTTGGAGGGTCGTTCAATCCGCCGCATCTCGGGCACCTCATCGTCGCGGAGGCGATAGGGGAAGCCTTCGGGCTCGAACGGGTGCTCTGGATGCCCGTCTACCGCCCGGCGCACAAAGCCCCCTCGGCCCTTGCGCCGTTCGAGCACCGCCTGCGCATGGTCGAGCTGGCCGTGGCGGGCAACCCCCGCTTCGAGACTTCCGACGCCGAGCGGCGCCCCGGCGAGGTGTCGTACACCGTCGAGACGCTCCGGCGCCTGCGGGCGCAGCACCCCGAGCACCGCTACGCGCTCCTCATCGGGGAGGACAGCTACCGCCAGCTCTCGACGTGGCGCGAGCCGGAGGCCATTCTTGGCCTGGCGCGCGTGCTGGTGTACCCGCGCTACGGCGCCGCGCCTGAGCCCCCGCCGCCCCCGCCGCCCGGGGCGGACGTGCAATGGGCCGACGCGCCGCGCATCGAGCTGGCGTCGGCGGACCTCCGGGCGCGCCTCCGGCGGGGGGCGTCGGTGCGATACCAGGTGCCGGCGGCCGTAGAAGCGTATCTTCACCGGCACGCCCTTTACACCCTCTGAAAAGCCATGCCCGACTTGTACGCAATGGCGTGCGGCGTGCTGTTTCCGCGCCTCGGCTCGAACATGAACCCGCCCATGCGCGCCGCCGACGACGCCGACCGCTTCCGGCGGCTGCTGGACGCCTGCCCGGTCGGAGGGCTGATCCTGTTCAACGGCTCCCTGGACGAGACGCCCGCCGCGCTGGAGCGCCTGCACGCGCACGCAGGCCGGCGGCTCGTAGTCTCGGCCGACATCGAGCGGGGGGCGGGGCAGCAGGCGGCGGGCGCGACGGTGTTTCCGCACGCCGCGGCGTTTGCCGCCGCCGGCGCCGAGGCGGAAGCGCTTGCCGAAGAAGCGGCATGCGTGACGGCGCGCGAGGCGCGGGCGGCGGGCATCGACGCGGCGTTTGCGCCCGTCGCCGACGTGAACCGCAATCGCAGCAACCCCATCATCGCCACGCGGGCCTTCAGCGCCGACGCCGCCGAGGCGGCGCGTCTGGTGCGCGCCTGCGTGCGCGGGCTGCACCGGGGCGGGCTGGCCGCTACGGCCAAGCACTTCCCCGGCCACGGCTCTACGGCCGAGGATTCGCACGAGCGCCTGCCCGTGGCCGCCGCCGCGCGGGCCGAGCTGGAGGCGCACGACCTGCGGCCGTTCCGCGAGGCCGTCGCCGCCGGCGTCGATGCCGTCATGACGGCGCACGTCGCCTTTCCGGCGCTCGACCCCTCGGGCGCCCCGGCGACGCTCTCGGCGCCGATCCTGGAGGGGCTGTTGCGCCGGGAGATGGGCTTCGGCGGGGCCGTCGTGACGGACAGCTTGCTCATGGGCGCCATCCGCGACGCCTACCCCGAGCCGGGGGCCTTCGCGGCGGCCCTGCTCGCCGCCGGCGCCGACGTGCTCCTCGACCCGGCGGAGCCGGCCGCCATGGCCGAGGGCATCGTGCGGGCCGTCGAGCAGGGGGCCCTGCCGCGCGCACGTCTCGAAGCCGCCCTCGGGCGCATCGCGCGGCTGCGGCGCGCCCCCGAGGGCGCGGCGTGCCCGGCCGATGGGACGGCCCTCGCGCAGCGCATCGCGCGGCGCGCCGTTTCCGTGCTGGAGGCCGCCCCCGGCGCGTTGCCGCTGCGCCCCGATCAGGACCTGGTGTTCGTGCTGGCCTATCCTTTCCGCACCCACCTCGACCCCCCGACGCCGCCGCTGCGCGAGGCCGTGGCGCAGGCGTTCCCCCGGGCCGCCTTCTTCGAGGTGGGGCCCGACCCGGCGCCCGAAGAAACCGCGCGCATCGAAGCGCGCGCCGCTCGGGCCGACTGCACGGTGTTCGCCGCCATCGTCAAGCCGGCGGCGTGGCGCGCCTTCGGGCTGCCGGAGGCGCAGGCGCGGCTGCTGGCCCGGCTGGCGGCGGCGCCCCGGCGGCTCGTGCTGGCTGCGCTCGGGGCGCCGCTCGTGCTGGACGAAGCGCCTGCCGCCGCCAAGCTCTGCGCCTACAGCGACGTAGCCGCAAGCCAGCACGCCCTCGTCGAGGCGCTCGCCCGGGGGGCGTGACGCCGCGCCGTTTGGGCCGGGCGCCGCCCGTCGCTATCTTCATCCGCAGTTCACACCTGCCCCCTTTCTGACGCACGCTTTCTATGGCCCGCACCAATAGCAACATGGTCGCGCTGGGCACGCCCGCGCCGCCGTTCTCCCTTTTCGCCGTCTACAACCCCTGCGCCGAGGACGGCCGGGACCACGTCGCCCTGGCCGACTTCGACGGCGTGCCGGTGGTCGTGGTCGTGTTCACCTGCAACCACTGCCCCTACGCGCGCCACGTCGAGCCGGCGCTGCTGCGCACGGCGTGGGAGTACGGCCCCAAGGGCGTCGCGTTCATCGCCATCAGCGCCAACGACCCGGCGACGCACCCCGGCGACAGCCCCGAGGCCATGGCGGATCATGCCCGCGAGGCGGATTTCCCCTTCCCCTACCTCTTCGACGAGACGCAGGAGGTCGCCCGCGCCTACGGAGCCGCCTGCACCCCCGATGTGTTCGTCTACGGCCCCGACCGCCTGCTGGCCTACCGGGGGCGCATCGACGCGACGCGGCCGGACCTGGGCGAGCCGGACGCGGCGGATCTGCGCCGCGCCCTGGACGAGACGCTCGCCGGAGGCCCCGTCACGGGCGAGCAGCATCCTTCGATGGGGTGCAACATCAAGTGGAAGCCGTAGGCTTGCCGCGTTAGCCGGGGAGGCCCGCCGATGGGTTGGTACGTGCTGCTGCCGCCGCTCGTGGCGATTGGCCTGGCCCTCTGGACGCGCCAGGTGTACCTGTCGCTGTTCGCCGGGCTGCTGCTCGGCGCGACCTTGCTGGCGGGCGGCGACCCCCTGGCGGGGCTGCGCGGCATGCTCGACCAGCTCGTGGCCGTGTTCGAGGATGCCGGCAATACGCGCGTCGTGTTTTTCTGCCTGCTCGTCGGCGGGCTGATTGCGCTCGTGCAGGCGTCGGGCGGGGTGGCGGGCTTCATCGCGGCGGCGCAGCGGCGCGGCTGGGGGGCCACGCGGCGGCGCGCCGAGCTGCTGGCGTGGACGCTGGGGATGCTGGTCTTCGTCGAGTCGAGCATCACCTGCCTGATCGTGGGCGCCGTCTCGCGGCCGCTCTTCGACCAGTTGCGCCTGCCCCGCGAGAAGCTGGCCTACTACTGCGACGCCACGAGCGCGCCGGTGTGCATGGCGATTCCGCTCAACGGCTGGGGCGCGTACGTGTTGGGGCTGCTGGCCGCCGGCGGCGTGGCGGCGGGCGGCGCCGTGCCGCTCTTGGCCGAGGCGCTGCTGTACAACTTCTACAGTTGGCTGACGATTCTGGCGGCCCTCGGGCTGGCCCTCACGGGGCGGCGCTTCGGGCCGATGCGCCGGGCCGAGGAGCGCGCCGAGGCGACGGGGGCGCTCGTGGCGCTGGGGGCGCGGCCGCTCGTGGCCGAGGGCGTCGTGGATTTGCCGCCCGTCCGCCCCGGCGAAGCGCGGGCGCGCGACCTCGTGGCGCCGCTCGCGGTGATGGTCGCGGGCATCTTCGCCGGGCTGTGGATCACCGGCGAGGGCGACCTGATGCAGGGCAGCGGCTCGACGGCCGTGCTGTGGGCCGTGTGCGCCGCCATCGCGGCGGCGGTGCTGCTCTACCGGCTGCCGCGCGGCGGCCGCCCGCTGCTTACGCTCTCGGAAAGCACCGACCTGATCCTGAAGGGCTGTGCGGGCCTCGTCGGGGTGACCGTGCTGATCGTGCTGGCGTTTGCGCTCGGGCAGGTCTCGCGCGCGCTCGACATCGGCGGCTACATCGCCGGGCTGTTCGGCCCCGGGGCGCCGCTCTGGTGGATTCCGGGCTCGCTGTTCGTCGTAGGAGCCGCGCTTTCGTTTACGCTCGGCTCGTCGTGGACGGCTTTCGCCATCCTGATCCCGATTGCCCTACCCTTAGCCTCGGCGCTCGGGCTGCCGCCGGCGCTCATGCTCGGGGCGGTGCTCTCGGCGGGGGTCTTCGGCGCCCACGCCTCGCCGCTCTCCGACACGACGATCATCTCGGCGATGTCGGCCGCCTGCGACTTGGTCGATCATACGAACACGCAGTTGCCTTATGCGCTCGCGGTCGCCGGCGTCTCGCTGGCGGGCTACGTGGCGGCGGGGCTGATGCTGTAACCGGAAAAGGGGGCTATGGAGGAGGAATCGGCGGAGGACGGCGGAGGGCCGGTGCGGCGCATGTACGCGCGCGCCTCCGGGCGGGTGCAGGGCGTCGGGTACCGGCAGTTCGCCGCCGGGCAGGCGCGCAAGCTCGGGCTCGCCGGGTGGGTGCGCAACGAGCGCGACGGCAGCGTGCGCATCGCCGCCGAGGGGCCGGAGCGCGTGTTGCGGCAGTACGCCGACTACCTGCGGCTCGGGCCGCCGCTCGGGCGCGTGGCGGCGCTCGACGTGGAGTGGCTGGAGCCCTCGGGGGCCTTTGCGAGCTTCGAGGTGCGGCGCGGCTGAACGCGCCGAGCGGGCGGCAGGCCGAAGCCGCCGCCCGCTCAGGGGAGGAACTGCGCCGCGCCGTTGCTCAGCCGGCGACGGAGCTGGAAATCGGGGCCGCGTAGATCTGCTCGATGTAATCGCCCACCATGCGGGCGGCGCTGAACTGGAACGTGAGCGTCTCCATGGCGCTGCGCATGTACGCGATCCACGTGAGCGGCAGGTTCTGCTCGTTGCGGTCGTAGAAGGCCGGAGCCACCTGGTTTTCGAGCACGTCGTAGAGGAAGTTCGCATCCTCCATGTCCTGCTCGTACGGGTCCTTGTAGTCGGCTGAGGCGTCGAAGCCGATGGTCCAGCCGTTGTGGCCGTTGTACCCCTCGGGCCACCAGCCGTCCAGGATCGAGACGTTCAGGCCGCCGTGAATCGCCACCTTCTGGCCGCTGGTGCCGCTGGCTTCCATGGGGCGCCGGGGGTTGTTGAGCCAGATGTCCGTCCCCGAGACGAGCATCCGCCCCACTTCCATGTTGTAGTTCTCCAGGATGAGGAGCTTGCCCCGGAAGGCGTCGTGGCGGCTGAACTCGTAAATCTGCTGGATGAACCGCTTGCCGCCTTCGTCGGCCGGGTGCGCCTTGCCGGCGTAGATCATCTGGACCGGGCGCTCGGTGTTCGCAAAGAGCTGCGCGGCGCGCTCGTAGTCGAAGAAGAGCAGCGGGGCGCGCTTGTAGGTTGCAAAGCGGCGGGCAAAGCCGATGGTGAGCGCATTCGGGTCGAGCGCGTGCGGAAGCGGCAGGCTCTGCCGGGGCGCGCGCTCGGCGACGTAGTCCACCAAGTCGGCGCGCAGCCGGCAGCGGTAGGCCCACAAATCGGCGTCGCTGATCTCGCGGACGCGCTCCCAGAAGCCGGGGTCGAGGCGGCGGCGCGTCCAGTCGCCGAAGCGCTCCGTAAGGAACCGCTGCGCGTAGCGCACGGCCCAGGTGGGCAGGTGGATGCCGTTCGTGACCGAGCCGATGGGCACTTCCTCGACCGGCCGCTCCGGATACATGTGGTGCCACTGGCGGCGCGCCACCTCGCCGTTGAGCGCCGAGACGCCGTTGGACTGGCGGGCGAGCTTCAGGCCCAGGACGGTCATCGTAAAGGCTTCGTTAGGGTCGTCCGGGTTGACGCGGCCGTAGCCGAGCAGCTCCCAGTCGTTCAGGCCGATCTGCTCCCGGAAGCCCTGCATCTGCTCGACGAAGATATCAGGGGCGAAGCGGTCGTGGCCGGCCATGACCGGCGTGTGGGTCGTGAAGACGCACTGCTCGCGGACCCACGCCTCGGCGTCGGCGCGCGCTTCGCCGCCGGCCAGGCGCTCCCGGAGCAGTTCGAGGGCGAGGAAGGCGCAGTGCCCCTCGTTCATGTGGTATACGTCCGATGGAATGCCGAGGGCGCGCAGCAGGCGCACGCCGCCGATGCCGAGCACGATTTCCTGCTGGATGCGCGTGACGCGGTCGCCCTGGTACAGCTTCTCGGTGAGGTTGCGCAAGTGCTCGGGGTTGGCCTCCAGGTTCGAGTCGAGCAGGAACAGGCGCGTGCGGCCGATGTCCAGGCGCCACGCCTGCAAGTGGAGGGTGTGCGGCCCGATGGGCGCCGTCACGACGACGGCATCCCCCGCCTCATCCGTGACACGCTGGAACGGATGCATCGACGGGTCGAGCGGGGCGTAGACCTCCTGCTGCCAGCCGCTATGATCGAAGCGCTGCTCGAAGTAGCCCTCGCGCAGGAACAGTCCGATGGCCGTAAAGCGCAGCCCGAGGTCGGAGGCGGCTTTGCAATGGTCGCCGGCGAGGATGCCGAGGCCGCCGGCGTAGGTGGGCAGGCTCTCGTGCAGGCCGAACTCCATGCAGAAGTAGCTGACCTGCGGCCCGTCCGCGTTGGCGCTGGGCGCGTGCAGGTACTCCTGGAAGCGGTCGTAGAGGTGGTCCACGTCGGCCTGGTAAGCTGCGTCGCCGAGCACGTCGGGCGCGGCGGCCTTCAGCGCGGCGACCGGGTTGCTGGACGTGCGCCGGAACGCCTCCGGGTTCAGGCGCTGAAACAGGTCGAGCGCCTCGGGATTCCAGCTCCACCACATGTTGGCGGCCAGCGTTTCCAGTTTATCCCGTGTCGTCATGGTAAAAGCCTGTCGTAATGAAAAAAGTAGTTCAGGGCGCAGCGGCGGCCAAAGTCGGGGAAGTGTATCGAATTAACAAGCTTGACTCAACGCCTTCATGCAAAGACTTCACCAACTCGTACGCTCCGTGTGTGCTAAGCTCTGGATGCAGCCGCCTTTCAGTCGGCGCCGGAGTTTATCCGGGGGTAACGAAACTATAACAAACCGTGTGCCTACCTTGCAAAAGCGCCGAACTTCTTCCGCGGGCGGGGCTTAGCCCTTCCGGCAAAGCCTGCGCCGGCCCCGATGGCCGCGAAAGCAGCGCGCCCAGGGGTCGACAGAGGTGTTCGTTTTTACCCGCCGAAGGCGCGGCGCGCATAGGCAAGCAGGATCCGGGCGTCTATTTTTAGCAGCGCAATCGCCTTGTAGCGCACGATTGCAGTTTTAGAGGCGTCGCCGCCTTTGTTTGTTTAGCCAAATATACGCACATACCTTTTGAAAAACGGACCGCCTCCTGATTTAGCGGGCGCGCCCTACCCGGAAGCCTTGCGCCGCCTGGCCGCAACGCTCGGCGCGGGCGGCGTCGAGGACGCCTGGCGCTGCGCCGAATGGCTGCTCCGGGACGTGCTGGGGTGCTCGCGGGCGCGCCTGCTCGCCTCGGACGCCGCCGTTGCGCCCGGCGCGGCGGCCCTATTGGCAGCGGCCGCCGCGCGCCGGATCGCCGGCGAGCCGCTTCAGTACATCACCGGCAAAGCCGGGTTCTACGGCCTGGAGCTGGCCGTCACGCCGGACGTGCTGATTCCGCGCCCGGAAACAGAAGTCGTCGTGGAGGAAGCCCTTTCCTCGTTGCCGCCGGGGGGCGCCGCGCTGGACATCGGGACGGGCAGCGGATGCATCGCGCTCGCGCTCGGCATCCGGCGTCCGGATGCCGCCGTGTGGGGGTGCGACGTGAGCGCGGCGGCCCTGGACGTGGCGCGGGGCAACGCCGCCGCCCTCGGCGTGAACGTAGTGTTCGTGGCGGCAGACCTGCGCGCCGAGGACTTCGCCGGGGGCTTCGGACGATGCTTCGACCTTGTCGTAAGCAACCCGCCCTATATCCCGCTTGCCGAGGAGCCGACGCTGCCGCCCGAGGTGGCCCGCTTCGAGCCGCGCCTGGCGCTGTTCTCCGGCGACGACCCGCTGTATTTCTACCGGCTCCTCGGGGCGCACGCCCGCCTTCTGCTTCGGCCCGGCGGCCGCCTCGTGCTGGAGACGCACATGGACTACGCCGACGCCGTGGCCGACCTGCTGCGGGCGACGGGCTACGCGGACGTGCGGCGGCGCGACGACCTGGCCGGGCGCCCGCGCGTGGTCAGCGCGCGGCTTCACGCCCCGTAGATGCGGCGCGCCTCGCGGTGCGCGACGGCGTGCAGATCGGCGGTCTGGGCGTCGGTGGGGGCGTAGCCGCCCGAGAGCAGGAGCGCCGTGGGCACGCCTGCGTCGCGCAGGGTTTGCAGCACGTAGCGCTCGCGGCGGTGCAGCCCCGCGCGCGTAAGCGCGAGCCGCCCGAAACGGTCGCCGGCGACCACGTCCACCCCGGCAAGGTAGAACGCGAGGTCCGGCCGAGCCGCCGCAAGGGCGCCGGGCAGGTGCGCCGCGAGCAGGTCGAGGTACACGTCGTCGCCGGCGCCGTCGGGCAGGGGGAGGTCGAGCGTCGAGGGGTGTTTATGGAACGGGTAATTGTTGGCCCCGTGCATCGAGAGCAGGTACACCCCCGGCGCCTCGCCGAGCATGGCCGCCGTGCCGTTGCCCTGGTGCACGTCCAGATCCACGACGAGCACGCGCGCGCACCAGCGGGCATGCATGAGCGCGCGGACAGCCACGCCCACGTCGTTCAGGATGCAGAAGCCCTCGCCGTGGCCGGGGAAGGCGTGGTGCGTGCCCCCGGCCAGGTTGGCCGCGATGCCGTCTTCGAGCGCCATGAGCGCGGCGTTGATCGTGCCCTGGACGGCCAGCCGGGCGCGCAGCACCATCTCCGGCGACATCGGCAGCCCGATGCGGCGCGCCGCGCGTGCGGGCAGCGTGCCGGCGGCCAGGTCGTTCAGGTACTCCGGCGTGTGGGCCAGCAGCAGATCCGCGTAGTCGGCGGGGCGGGGCGCGATGCGCCGGGACGGGGGCAGGAGTCCCTCGGCGGCAAGGATGCCGTAAAGCGCCGCGTACTTGCCCATCGGGAAGCGATGCCCGGCCGGCAGCGGGACGGTGTACCCCTCGTGGTAACAGCAGCGCATGGCTTACGGGGCGGCGCTGCGGGCGGCGGCGAACTCCTGAAAGCTCTGGCGCTCGTGGGCGTTCGTGCCGAAGTACGCCAGGATCGTCCCGAACTCGTCGGGGGCGATGAAGCCGGGCGCCGTCGTGATGAGCGCGCCGTCGGAGTCCAGGAAGACGGTGGCCGGAAAGCCGCGCGCGCCCATGGCCGCAGCCAGTTGGGGGCCGGTGGTCATCTGCCCCCGGTACTGCACCGCCGTCGAGTCGTCGTCGGCGTTGAGGCGGTATACCTCGAAGTGCTCGGCGAGCAGGCGCTGCACGTCGGCGTCGGCGTAGGTTTCGGCGTCCATTTTTTTGCACCACGGGCACCAGGGCGCATACACCGCGACGATGACTTTTTTGCCCGACGCGCCGGCCGCCCGAAGTGTCAGGTCGAGCGCGGCGGGGCCGGTAGGCGCGGCGGCCTCGGCGGGCGGCGCCCCGGGCGGGGGAGGGGCCTCCGGGCGGCAGGCCGCGAAGGCGCCGCAAAGCAGCAGAACGAGGATGCGGTGCGTCACAGGGGAGCGAGGTTAAAGGAGTGTGTGGTAGGCGCGCAGAAAGCCGGTTTGCTGCGTCTCCCAGTTGAGATCGGCGGCGGCGCGGGCGGCGCCTGCCTTCCAGGCCGCGCGGGCGGCCTCGTCCGTGGCGAGGGCATGCAGCGCTTCTGCGAGGACCTCGGGGCCGGCGTCGGGGCGCACGAGGCGACCGGCGCCGTAGCCCTCCACGAGCGCGCGCATCTCCGGCAAGTCCGAGGCCAGCACGGGTAGGCCCGCCATCAGGTACTCGAACAGCTTGTTCGGAAGCGCATAGCGGTGGTTGAGGCAGGTGTCTTCGAGCAGCGTGATGCCCACGTCGGCCGAGGCCGTCGCGGCGAGCAGCGCGTCGGGCGGCTCGGGGTCGAGGAAGCGCACGCGCGCCGCCAGGCCGAGGCGCCGGGCGCGCTGCTCCAGGGCAGGCCGCAAGGGGCCGCCGCCCATGAAGATAAGGGTCTCGCGGTCGAGGCGCTGCATGGCGGCCAGCAGCGCCTCGCCGCCGCGCCGGCGCTGCATCTGGCCCTGATGCAGCAGCAGGGGAACGCCTGCGGGCAGCCCGAGGCGCGCGCGCAGCCGGTCCGAAGGGGCGGGGCGCTGAAAGGGCGGCGCGTTGAGCGTCACGACGGGGCGCCGGATGCCGTAGGCCGCCGCCAGGTGATCGGCGATGCTCGGGCTGACGGTGAACACCTGGTCGGCGCGGCCGATGGCGCGGCCCTCGGCCCACCGCCAGAAGGCGCGCACCCACGGCCGCCCCGTCGTTGCGGCGACGTGGGGGTACAGCTCGCGGGCGTCGTAGACGAGGCGCGCCTGGCGCCGCCGCGCCGCCCCGGCGAGCGCGTTCAGGGTGTAGAGGTCGCTGGCATGGTAAACGCGCGCCGTATACTGCGCGGCGAGCGCGGCAAAAAGGCGATGCACGGCGGCGAAGAAAAGCGGCCCCCGCCCGCCCGGCGGGGCCAGCACGTGCAGCGCGATGCCCTCGGGCGTGCGGCGCAAGCCGGGGTCCGGCCCGAGGCAGCCGGCGGCCACGCGCAGCCCCGCCCCGGCGAGGGCGCGCAGTTGCCGGAGCGCGCGCGAGTTGCGCCGCGCGTCGCCGGTCAGGCAAAACAGCACGTCGGCGGAGAAGAGGGGCGGCAAAGCGTGAGGAAACAATTTACGGGCGAGGCGCTGAAACAGCTCGGAGTATACAAGCTACGTTCGTTCCGCCGGCGGCAACCGGAGAAGAAACGATGATTCGGGTATGGAGGTTTGCGCGCGTGCTGTTTACGGTAGTGGGGTATACGCTTCGGCTGGCCTACCGGGCGCCGCGCCTGCCGCCGGAGGCCCGCGACCGCTGCCGGGCCGAGGCGCAGCACGAGGGATGCAAACGGATCTGCCGCATCCTGGGCGTGGAGACCGCCCTGGAGGGCGCCCCTCCGGCCGGCCGGGGCGCGCTTGCCGTGTGCAACCACATCAGCGTGCTCGATGCCATTGTGCTGGCCTCTCAGTTGCGCGTGGCCTTCGCCGCGAAGGCCGAGATCGCCGGGTGGCCCCTGCTCGGGTGGGTCACGCGGACGATGGGCGTGCTGTTCGTCGAGCGCGAGCGTCGCAGCCAGGCGGGGGCCTTCGTGGCCGAGGTGCAGGCGCGTCTGGAGCGGGGGGTGCATGTGCTGGTGTTTCCGGAGGGGACCACCAGCCACGGCGACGCCGTGATGCCCTTCAAAACCGGCGCCTTCGAGGCCGTGGCGGGCGCGCCGGGGGCTCATGTGCTGCCGCTGCACCTCGCCCCGACGCACGTCGGCGGGCGCCCGGCGGTGGGCGCGCTG
>CBDTTW010000019.1:0-25943 GCA_965363675.1 uncultured Rhodothermaceae bacterium | reverse complement strand
GAGGTAGCGCGCCGTGCCGGCGAGGCCGTCGCCGATGCGTTCGTAGGTGTAGCGGGCGGAGGCGCGCAGCCGGAGCGCGCGTGCGGCGCGGAACTGGGCGTCGAAGGAAAGCGCCGTCTGGTCGCCGAGGTCGTTGAACAGGCTGAGGAAGCCGAGCAGCCCTCCCCGGTCCATCCCGACGCTCAGTTCGCCTCGGCTCTGGGCGCGCAGGAACAGGCGCAGGTGGTACTCCGAGAGCGACTGCGAGCCGTAGTGCCGGCGGAAAGCGTACCAGAACTCGAAGCGGTTGAAGACGAGCAGGCGCAGCTCCGTGAGCAGGTCGTTGCCGCCGGCGGCCTGGGCCAGCGCGATGCCGGCCGTTTCGTCGGGGCCTTCCTCCTTGCCGAAGTCCTCCGAGCGGCGGATGCGCGCGGCCGGGTTGCTGACGGGGTAGAACGCGCCGATGTAGCCGGGGATGAACTCGCGGCCGTTGTAGAAAAGCGCCATCTTCAGGCTGAAGCGCGCCAGGTCGATGAAGTTGGGGCTGTGCAGGTCAGCCCCGAAGCTGATGCCCCGCCCGGCGTGGCCGTACCAGGCGTAGCTGACGAAGGGCGTAAAGCCGATCTCGCCTTCCGAGAGGGCGGGGTAGCTCAGGTCCACGTTGAACGCCTGAAGCGGGTCGGGGGCGCGGCGGTAGGTGTTTACGTCGGTGGCGGCGTTGAGGCCGAGCGCCAGCGGGATGCCGCCGCCGGGGCGTGCGAACGGCCGCACGCTCAGGCCCGCCCCGACGACGCCGCCGAGGAGCACGTCGTCCGAGAAAGCTTGCACGGCGAGGCGGTCCGTCTGGAAGGCCGTTTCGAGGCCGATGGTGCGTTCGTCCCACGCGGCGCCGGCGTTGAAGAAGTCCACGATGTGCCCCGTGCCGAGGCGTACCCGGTTGAGCACCCCGACGCGGGCGTAGGCGCGCGTTTCGGGGACGAAGTTGTACCGGGCGAAGTCCACGAGCCGGAGCGCATCGTACGGCTCGTCGAAGTCGGGTTCGTAGAAGCCGTAGATGCCGGTGCGGACGTTGGCGCTGAGCTGGGCCGTGACGGGCCGCGTCACGAGGCGCGTCGTGGCCGAGCCGCCGAAGCGCCAGTGCGCCCCGATCAGGCTCAGACCGGCGCCGACATCGACGGTGTTGCGGCGCTGCCACCAGAACTCCTGGAACTGCTCGCGCGGGTCGTCCGAGGAGCCGAACAGGATCGGCTGGGCCTGGGCCGCCGCGCCGCCGCCGAGGAGCGCCGCAAGCGTCAGGAGAAAAGCGAATCTGCGAAGGCGTCGGGGGCGCAGCATGAGGGCGGGAGCGGGGGAGAGGACATGCGAGGCACAAAGTACGCTTGCCGGGGGCCGATTGCACCGCGCCGCTGAGGGCGGGGCGCCCGGAACCGCCGCCGCCTCTGCGGGGTGCATGTGGAACGTTTCATTTGCCGCCTCCGGAATGCCTGTACTCCCGCTTTTTCCGCTCAACCTGGTGCTGTGCCCGGCCGAGCGGCTGCCGCTGCACATCTTCGAGCCGCGCTACCTCGAAATGGTCCGGCGCTGCCGCGAGGAGGGCATCCCGTTCGTGCTGGTCTACCAGTCCGACGAGGGGCGGGCGGCGGTGGGCTGCACGGCGCGGGTGCACCGGCTCATCGAGCAGCACCCCGACGGCCGCCTGGACATCCTGGCGCTCGGCGAGCGGCGCTGCCGCATCGGCGCCGTCTCCGACGAGCGGCCCTACCTGACCGCCGAGGTCGATTTGCTCGACGAGGCGGACGAGCCGGTGGAGGGGCGGCTGCGCGAGCGGCTCATCACGCAGCACATGCGCCTGCTCGAACTGGCGGGCCGCACCGTGCGGCCGCACATCTACGACGAGGCGCCGCTGATTTCGTTCGTGCTGGGGGCCAACGGCGGCCTGGAGGCTCCCAAGAAGCAGCAGCTCCTCGAAATGGACAGCGAGCGCGAACGCATCGCCTTCCTGAGCGAGCACTTCGACGCGTTCATCCCGCTCGTGGAGCGCGCCGAGGAGGTGCGCCGCAAAATCCGCTCGAACGGGCATTTCAAGGACTTCCCCCCGGAAGAATAAGCTCTATGCGCACCGGCCCGTACACGCTTCATGCGCTCGACACCGGCCGCTTCGCCCTCGACGGCGGCGCCATGTTCGGCATCGTGCCTCGGGTGCTTTGGGAGCGGCGCATCGCCCCGGACGCCCGCCACCGCATCCCCCTGGCGGCCCGCTGCCTGCTCATCGAGGGCGAGGGGCGGCGCATCCTGGTCGATACGGGGCTGGGGGACAAGATGGACGCGCGCTTCGCGGAGTTGTACGCCGTGGACCGTGGCGCCGCCACCCTCGAACGCTCGCTCGCGGCGCGCGGCCTGGCCCCGTCCGACATCACCGACGTGATCCTGACGCACCTGCACTTCGACCATGCCGGCGGCGCCACGGTCCGCGGGGGCGGGCGGGCGCGCGCCGCGTTTCCGGAGGCAACGTACTACGTGCAGCAGCAGCACTGGGACTGGGCGCACGATCCGCACCCGCGCGAGGCGGCCTCGTTTCTGCCGGACAATTACGACCCCCTGGCCGAGGAGGGGCGGCTTCAACTGCTTTCCGGCGAGCAGGAGCTTTTTCCGGGCGTGCATCTGCACGTCGTGGACGGGCACACGCGCGGCCAGCAGCTCGTGCGGATCGGCGGGGGAGGAGCCGCCGTGCTGTTCGCCGCCGACCTCGTCCCGACGGCGGCGCACCTGCCGGCGGCATGGGTGATGGGCTACGACATCGCGCCGCTCACGTCGGTCGATGAAAAGACGCGCCTGTTGGAGCAGGCTTGCCGCGAGGGCTGGACGCTCGTGTTCGAGCACGACGCGGCCATAGAGGCGGCGCATGTGGCGCGCGGCGAGCGGGGGCGCTACGAAGCGGCGGACGCGCGCCCGCTGGACGGATAGCGCCCGGCCAGACGCGCCCAAGGTTGCGGCCGGGGGCCCGGCCGCCGCAGCGGTCGCGAGCCCTCGCCTGCTCATGGCCGGCGGCGCTCATCAGGTGCGGGCCGGGTAGTCGCAAGGCGCGGCGGAATGCGGGGCGCCCCCCTTGCGTATGCGGTCGGGCGTGCGTTTCTTTCGGGTACGCCATTCCTCCCGCCGATTGCCGCGCCCGATGACCGCCTCGCCCTCGCCCGCCTCTCCGTGCAGCGCCGGCAGCCAGGAGGAGGGCCTGCGCCTGCTCGTCGTCGACGCCGACGCGGCCTTTACGAAGCGGCTCTGCGATGCGGTGTGCGGCGAGCTGGACCGCGCCGAGGTCGTCGAGGTAGGCGCTATTGCGGCGGCGCGCGGCGCGCTCGAAGCAGGCGCCTTCGATGCCGTGTGGGCCGCCGACGAGCAGTCCGACGGCGACGTGCTCGAACTGATCGGGCTGGTGCGCCGCCTGCGGCCGTACACGCCTACCGTGGTGTGCAGCGGCGACGCCGCCGACGAGCGCGTGGTGCAGCTCATGCGCGCCGGGGCGGCGGACTTTTTCCGCAAGCCTCCGGAGGACGCGCCGCTCGCGGGCATCGCCCCGCGCCTGCTGGGGCTGCTGGAGTACTACGCCGCCGAGCAGGCCGCCCTGGCCGCCCGCCGCTTCGAGGAGCGCAGCATAGTGCTTTCGGCGGCGCAGGGGCTGGCCTCGCGCCTCAAGCACGAGATCTCGAACCCGCTCGCCATCATCTCCGGCAACACCCAACTGCTCATCGAGGTGTGCCGCATGAGCAATCTCGGCGAGGACTTCCTGCTGCCGCTGGCCGACATCGAGGAGGCGTGCCGCCGCATCGACGGCGAGCTGGCGCGCCTGGCTGCGCTCCGCGACACGCTGCACGCCCGCCTGCTCGGGCGCTGAGCGGAAGGTGCGCCCAACATTGCCCTTGTTCTGAAACCGGCTTTTCGGTATTTTCCGCCGGCAGCACGCTCCTTTCGCTCTTCCCGCACGCCTATCGCCGCGACTTGTTACGAGCTTCAACCGGGCAGCCCTCCGGCCGCCCCGCCAATGTCCTTACCATCGTAACAGTCATGGCCCTGGCCGCTCGGCGGCGCCGTTCGCGGCAGTCTTACCCGATGCCGCGCGCCTTCCACCCGCGTATGGGATTTTCGAGCCTTTTCCGTTTGCTCCGCAGATGCGGCGCGCCGGCCCTCCTGGCGGCGCTGGTCTTGTGCCGGGCGACCCCCGCCGCCGGGCAGGCCGTGCGCTCCGAGGTGCTCGAACAGGACGCCCGCCATACGCGCATCGCCTTCGTCGTGGACTGGCCCATGCCCCTCGGGGCGCTCGTCGATTCGGTAGGCGGGGGCGTGCTTTCGCTCAACCGGCTCGGCGCGCTCACGGCCGAGCTGTGGTATGCCTACGCCGCGGCGCCGCTGCCGGCGCGGGCGCTGCCCACCCTGAGCGTCGTCGAGGCGGACTTTGACGAGGCGGCCGTTTCGGTGGCGCGCGCCGACAGCGCCTCGGCGGCCTACTTCGCCGAGCCGCAGGTCCACGCGCGCGGCCTCGGGCTGGAGCGCAAGCGCCCCGCCGTGACGCTCGCGGTGCGCCTGTTCGCCTACGAGGAGGGCGCCCTGAGGCGCTACCGCCGCATCGTCGTGGACGTGCAGCACCAGGCCGCCCCCGAGGCCGTAGGCAAAGCCTCCGGCCTGGCGGACAATCCGCACCTGAGCGTGGCGCGCTCGGTCCTGGCCGACGGCGTAGTGTTCAAGATCCCGGTCACGCGCGAGGGTATGTACCGCCTGGACCGCGCCGCCCTGACGGCGATGTTCAACGAGGCGGGCGTCTCCCTCGCGTCGGTGCAGCCGGGGCAGATCCGCCTGTACGGCAACGGCGGCGAGCCGCTGCCGGCGCGGACCGATGCGCCGCGCCCGGCCGATCTGCTCGAAAACCCGGTGGACGTGCGCACGAGCGGCGGCGCGCTCTCGGAGGTGGTGTTCTACGGCAAGGCTCCGAGCGGGTGGCGCTACCAAAACGGCGCGTGGGAGCACTACGTGCATCCGTTCTCGAACGAGAACTACTACTTCCTGAAGATCGACGCCCCCGGCGCGGCCGGGCGGCGCGTCGGCGCGGCGGCATACCCCGGCGCCACGGGCGGCCCCGTCATCGAGGCGCAGACCGGCCGCCACTTCGTCGATTACGACGACCGCATGTGGAGCCGCGAGGAGGGCACCGGCCATACGTGGGTCAGCAACCTCATCGACCCCTCGCAGCAGCTTGCCGTCTTCACGAACCAGCAGCTTCCGGGCTTCTCCGGGGGGGTGGTGCAGCACCAGGTGCACGTCGCCATCGCCTCGAACCCCGTGGCCTCGGCGCGCTTCCTCTCGGGCAGCACCGTGCTGGCCGAAGTGGCGGCGGGCTTGACGAGCAGCTCGACCGAAAGCCCCATCGCCCGCGACACCGAGGCGCGCTTCACGCAGGACGTTCCGGCCGGCGCGGGCCTCAACCTGACGATGCGCGTCCAGAGCCGCCCCAACGAGCCGCTGGCGGCGCTCGACTGGATTCGCGTGTTCTACCCGATGACGCTTCGCGCCGACAAGGGCTACCTGCGCTTCTACGCGCTGCCCGAGCCGGGCGGCGCCGCCGAGTTCGCGCTTTCGGGCTTCGCCTCGGAGCCGCAGGTGTGGGACGTGACGCGCCCCGACGAAATCCGCCGCCTCGGCGTCAGCGCCGCCGGCGGCGCCTACCGCGTCGTCGTGCCGACGCCGGGAGAGGCGCCGCGCGAGCTGGTGGCCTTCGAGGACGCGGCCCTGCTGCCGGCCCTGGCCGACAAGCAAAAGGCGGCGCGCGTGGCGGCGCAGAACCTGCACGGCCGCGCCGGCTTCCCCGACATGGTGATCGTGCTGCCCGATACGTTCCGGGTGCAGGCCGAGCAGCTTGCCGAGATGCGCCGCGCCGAGGGGCTTTCGGTCGAGACGGCGCGCATCGACCACATCTTCAACGAGTTCTCGGGCGGCCTCCAGGACCCCCGGGCCATGCGCGACTACTTCAAGTTCCTTTACGACCGCGCCCCGACCGAGGAGAGCCTGATCCAGTATGCCCTGCTCTTCGGCGACGGCCACTTCAACTACCGCAACAAGGGCCAGGTAGAACTGCGCAACTGGATTCCGCCGTTCGAGACCGAGGAGTCGTTCGACCCCATCGAGTCGTATACGAGCGACGACTACTTCGGGCTGCTCGACGACGGCGAAGGCGTCTGGGAGTACTTCAGCGAGACGAGCATTTCGGCCGAGCGCGTCGATATCGGCATCGGCCGCTTCACGGTAGGCTCGGCCGAGGAAGCCTCGGCGGTGGTGGCGAAGATCAAGCGCTACGAGCACCCGGAGACGCTCGGGGCCTGGCGCACCCGCTACACCTTCCTCTCCGACGACCGCTACAACGGCTTCTCGGCCAGCCAGGACGACCGGGATCTGCACGTGCAGAACTCGGACGTGGTGGCCGAGCTGCTGCGGCGCGAGTTTCCGGTGCTCAACATCCAGAAGATCTACGGCATCTCCTACCCGCGCGTCTTTCAGGGCAACGAATGGCGCCAGCCCGCCGTGCGCGCCGACGCCCTGGCGGCCATCAGCCGGGGCACGCTCGTGTTCAATTACAGCGGCCACGGCAACGAGGATGAGCTGGCGCAGGAGCGCATCTTTACGCGCGAGGACGCCCGGCAACTCGACAACCTGGATATGCTGCCGCTTTTCGTGACGGCCACCTGCTCGTTCGGGCGCTGGGACATGGACAACGCGCAGAGCGGCGCCGAGGAACTGCTGCTCAACCCGCAGGGGGGGGCGGTGGCCCTCATGACGACCGTGCGCACGGTCTACACCTGGTCCGACACGACGACGCTGAACGTGGGCCTCAACTACGCGCTCAACCGCGAGCTGTTCACGCTCGACGCCGACGGCCGCCCGCGCCGCCTGGGCGAGGCGCTGCGCCTGACGAAGAACACCTATGCCGGGGTGCAGCACAACAACCGCAAGTTCAACCTCATCGGCGACCCGAGCATGCGCCTCGGGCTGCCGTACCGCCGCGTCGCCATCCGGACGGTCAACGGCGTGGCCGTGGCCGAGGCCGCCGCGCCGCTGCGCGCGCTCGACGAGGTGACGGTGGCCGGCGAAGTGCTCGGCGCGGACGGCGCCCCGGACGCAGGCTTCAGCGGCGCGGTCAACCTCACGGTCTTCGACGCCGAGCGCTATGTGGGCCTGCCGGTCAAGTACCACATGCCTACGTCGTATTACCGCAAGCGCGAGGACCTGATCTGGCGGGGCGACGTGCGCGCGCAGGCCGGGCGTTTCGAGGCGACGTTCGTCGTGCCGAAAGACATCTCGTACAGCGACCGCAGCGGCCGCATTTCCGCCTACGCCTACGCCGAGGGCGTGCAGGCCACCGGCCTTACGGAAAACCTGGTCGTGGGGGGCACCTCCAGCAGCCCCGCCGCCGACGCGCGCGGCCCCGAGCTGCGCCTGTTCCTCAACGACACCACGTTCGTCTCGGGGGGGCTTACTACGCCCACGCCCGAGCTGCTCGTGCGGCTCTACGACCAGAGCGGCATCAACACCGTCGGCGCCGGGGTGGGGCACGAGCTGCTGCTCGTCGTGGACGGCGACGAGCAGGGCGCCATCGACATCGGCAGCTTCTACCAGAGCGACGAGAACTCGTACCAGCGCGGCTCGATCCGCTTCCCGCTCTCGAAGTACCTCGTGAACCGGGGCCTGGAGCGCTTTGCGCCCGGCGCGCACACCGTGGAGGTGAAAGCCTGGGACGTGCTCAACAACTCCAGCGCCTTGCGCGTTGATTTCTACGTCACCGAGGCCGAGGGCCTGACGATCCGCAACGTGCTCAACTACCCTAACCCGACGCGCGGCGAAACCCGCTTCGTCTTTGAGCACAACCAGGCCGCCGGCACGCCGGCGCGCGTGCAGGTGCGCATCTACTCGCTCTCGGGGCGGCTCGTGCGCGCCATCGAGACGGAGGAAGCCTTGCCCGAAGGCATGCTCGCGGCGGGCTACGTGCAAATCCCCTGGGACGGCCGCGACGCCGACCTGGACCCGCTCGGCACGGGCATCTACCTGTATAAGGTCCGCGTCGAGGTGGACGACGCCGAGGGCGAAAAGCAAGTCTCCGAGCACGTGGAGAAGCTTGCCATCATTCGATAAATCATTGCGTAAAGAACCAAACGGACGATTCGTATGACCAAGACCGCATCCCGCCGCAGGCCGCTCCGCGCCGCCCCGGCTCTTCTGCTGCTGGCGTTGCTGCTGGCCCCTGCCGTTCGCACGGCCACGGCGCAGGTCGGCGGCGCCGGCGTGGTATTTCTGATGATCGAGCCGGACAGCCGCTCGGCGGGCATGGGCAACTCGGGCGTGGCCCTGGCCGACAACGCCTACGCCATCTTCTGGAACCCGGCGGGCCTGGCCTATCAGGAAGGTTTCGAGACCTCGATCACGCACTCGACCTGGCTGCCCGAGTTTAACGCGGGCCTCTACTACGAGTACCTCGTAGCGAAGTACCATGCCCCCGGCTGGGGCACCTTCGGCGGCCACCTGACGTACCTGAACCTCGGCGAGCACGAAGGCCGCGACGCGCAGGGCAACCCGACGGACAACTTCCGCTCGTACGATCTTGCCGCCGGGCTTTCTTACGGCACCAAGCTCACCAAGAACGTCGCCGTCGGCAGCGCCGTGCGGCTGATCTACTCGAACCTCGCGCCCGGCCAGACCGTGGGCGCGCAGGAGACGAAGGCGGGCGTCTCGGCGGGCTTCGACGTAAGCGCGCTCTACCGCACGCAGCCGATCCCGATGGGCGGGGCCAAGGGCACGTTCTCGGCAGGCTTCAACCTGGCGAACATGGGGCCGAAGATCCAGTACTCCGACAGCGAGCAGGCCGACCCGATCCCGACGAACATTCGCTTCGGCTATTCCTTCAAGCTCGACCTCGACGAGTACAACTCGCTCACGTTCGCCAACGACTTCACGAAGATGCTGACGCACTCGGAGATGGACTCCACGCGGGGCTATCCCGTTGCGGACCCGTTCTACAAGGCGCTCTTCAGCTCGTGGCAGCCCATCGAACTGCGCAACCTCGACGCCGAGGGCGAGGACCCGCAGTACCAGAGTGTGAGCGTGCTCCAGCAGCTCATGATCGGCACGGGCATGGAGTACTGGTACAACCAGCTCTTCGCGCTCCGGCTGGGCTACTTCTACGAGAACCCGTACAACGGCAACCGCCAGTTCCTCACGTTCGGCGCCGGCGTACGGTACAACATCGTCGGCGTGGACTTTTCGTATATCTACGCGCTCGAAGAGGATCATCCGCTCTCGAACACGACGCGCTTCTCGCTGCTGCTCAACCTTAAGAAATAAGCGATTTTGGACGACGTGATGCCGTCGCGGCGCCCGCTGAGGCTCGCCGGCCGTTGGGGCGGGCGGGCCTCCGGCGCGCTGTGCGCCGCGCTCGTGTGGGCGCTCTGCGGCGCGGGCGCACAGGCGCAGCCGGGCATGGCCGGCTTTCGCGCCCGCGCTGCGGCGGCGGGGCCGGCCGAGGTCTCGCGCCCGGCGGCGCCGCATTACGATGTGGTGGCGCTGCGCGTCGAGTTCGCCCCCGACACGACGCGCTTCACCACGGGCGACGGCTTGTTCTCGGGCGACCTCTACGGCGGCCTCTCGCCGAAGGTGGACCCGCTGCCGCACGACGCCGGCTACTTCGGGGCGCACCTGGCGTTTCTGGAGCGCTACGTGGCCCGCGTCTCGGAGGGGCGTACGCGCCTGACGACGCACCTCCTCCCCGAGGTGGTGCGCCTGCCCCGTCCGATGTCGGCCTACAGCCCCACCGGCCGCAACGCCGACGCCGACGCCGAGCTGCAAAAGCTGGCGGCGCTCGTGCGCGACGCCTGGGCGCTCGCCGACGCCCGGAGCGCGCTCGACGTGTCGGGCTTCGACCCCGAGCGCACGGCGTTCGTGATTTTCCACGCCGGCGTCGGGCGCGACATCGAACTGACGGGCACCACGCTCGACCGGACGCCCGAGGACTTGCCCTCGCTGTACTTCAGCCGCGAGGCGCTGGCGCGGCTGGGCGCCGCCGGGGCGCGCTTCAAAGGGCTGCCCGTGCGCGAGGGCATCGTGCTGCCGCGCACGGAGACGCGCCGGGGCGTCAACTTCATCACCGAGGAGCCGTTTCTGGCCGAGTTCTCGATCAACGGCCTGCTGGCGGCTTCGTTCTTCAACTACCTCGGCGTGCCGGACTTGTACGATACGCGCACGGGCGAAAGCGCCGTCGGGCCGTTCAGCCCGATGGACCCGCTCGGCATCTTCGCCTACAACGGCCTGTTTCCGCCGGAGCCCGACGCCTGGACGCGCGCCTTTCTCGGCTGGACGCGCCCGACCGTGCTGCGCGAAGGCCCGGCCACGCTCGGGGCCGTAGCCGGCCCCGGCGCCGAGGCGGCCCGCATAGACATCGCGCCCGGCGAGTACTTCCTGGTCGAGAACCGCTACCGCGACCCCGAAGGCGACGGCCTGCGCCTGCAGGTCTACCGCGACGGCCGCATCACCGAGTTTCGGAGCCGCAACACCGACAGCACGTTCACCCGCGACGACATCAGCGGCTTCCCTGGGGGCGTGGTCGTCGAAGCCGACAACTACGACTGGGCGCTGCCCGGCGGCGCCGATGCGCAGCGCCGGGACCTCAACGGCGGCATCCTGATCTGGCACGTGGACGAGCGCCGCCTGGAGGCCGGGCTGCCCGAGAACCGCGTCAACGCCGACCCGCAGCGGCGCGCGCTCGACCTGGAGGAGGCCGACGGCGCGCAGGACATCGGCTTCCCGAGCGGCGGGCAGTTCGGCCCGAGCTTCCACCTGGGCACGCCGTTCGACTACTTTTACGAGGGCAACCCCGCCTCGGTCGAGACGCTCGGCGGGCGCGTGGTGCAGCTCTACCGCAACCGTTTCGGGCCGGACACCACGCCGAGCAGCCGCGCCAACAGCGGCGGCCCGAGCTTCATCGCGCTCGACGGGTTTTCGCCGCCCGGCCCCACGATGCATTTCACCTATGCGCGCGCAGCCGAGCCGGGCGCCGCCCCCGACCTGGAGGCCGACCTGCCCGCGCGTTTCGACGCCCGCAGCGCCGCCGTGGATGCCGCGTCGGCGGCGCTGCCGGGGGCGACGCTCATCTACGGCCCGGCGGCCGGCGGCGGTTACGGCATCTGGCTGCTGCGCGAAGCAGGGGCCGTCGTCTGGCAGGCGCCGCTCGAAACGCTCGGCAAGCCCGCCCGTTTGCGCCGCGCCTCCGGCGATGTGCTGGCCCTGCTGGTCCGTGAAACGGCCGGGGCGGCGCCCCAACTGGTGTTTGCGCCCGTGGCGTCGCTGGCCGAGGGCCTCGGCGCGCCCGGCGTGCGGCGCTACGCGCTGCCCGAGGCCGCCGGAGCCGCCGGGGCGACGCTCGCGGCGGCGCAGGAGGCCGGGCAGGACGTGCTGTACGTCGGCGTGCGCGGAACGGGCGCCGGCCTTTTTCGCGCGACCCCGGAAGCAGGGCTCACCCGCGTAGACTTTGCGGGCGAGCCGCTCGGGCTGGCCGTGACCGGCGAGGACAAGCTGCTCGTCGTGGCGCGCGACCGCGCCGAGGTGGCGGGGGCGCGCGCTGGCCGCTTGCCCTTCGCGCCGACGAGGCCGTGGGCGCCGTCGCCACGGGCGACGACCAGACGGGGCGCCTGGCGATGGTCGCCCTTCCGGCGCGGCGCGAGGTGCTGCTGCTGGCGCCGGGAGGCGCCGTGCGCAGCCTGGCCGCAGGCCGCTACACGCCGGAGGCGCAGCCGATCCTGGCCGACGTGGACGCCGACGGATACCTGGAGATCGTCGCGCCGGAGGGGGCGCAGCTTGCGGCGTACGAGCAGTCGGGGGCGCCGGCGGCGGGCTTCCCGAAGGCGCTGCCGGCGCCGGCGGCCGGGCCGATCCTCGCGGTGCGCCTCTCCGCCGACGCCCTGCCGACGCTCATCGTGGCGGACGCCGAGGGCGCGGTGCATGGCCTCCGGATGGGGCAGGGCGCGGCCGAGGCGACGGGGTTTCCGCTGGCGGCGGGCCGCTACCTCGGGGCGGGGCTGCTCGTGGCGGGCCGCCGCATCGTCGCCCTCGGCGCCGAGGGGCAGGTGCGCGCATGGCGGCTCGTCGAGGCGCCGACGCCCCTGTGGTCGCAGGCGCAGGGCGACGCGCAGAACCGCAGCCATGCCGTCGCGGCGGGGCCGGCGGACCCGGCGGGCGGGGCGCTGCTCTCGGCCGCCGACACCTACAACTGGCCCAACCCGATCCGGGGCGGCGAAACGCACCTCCGCTACCTTTGCGCTGAGGCGTGCACCCTCGAAATCACGATCATAGACGCCGCCGGCAGCCTCATCGACCGCCTCCGCGTGGACGCGGCCGAGCCCGGCATTCCCGGCGAGGTGCTCTGGCGCACGGCGGCCCCCAGCGGCCTCTACTTCGCGCGCGTCGCGGCGACGGCGGCGTCGGGGCGGAAGGAAACCAGGCTCATCAAAATGGCGGTGGTGTGGTGATGCGCAGCATACGGCAGTTCTCGCGGCTCCGCCCGGCGCTTTTCGCCTTCCTGTGCGCGCTCGCCCTCCCGGCGGCGGCCCAGGTCTCGCCTGCGCTCTATGATTACCCGCGCCCCGGCCTGGACTGGTATACCCTCACAACGCCCCATTTCAACGTGGTCTTTCACGCCGACTCGTCGGGCGAGGGCAGCAGCCGCACGGCGCAGGTGGTGGCCCGCATCGCCGAGGAGATCTACGGCCCGATCACCGCGCTGTACGACCACGAGCCCGACGGGCGCGTGTCGTTCGTGCTGAAGGACTACGAGGACTACTCGAACGGCGCCGCCTACTTCTTCGACAACAAAATCGAAATCTGGGCCCCCGCCCTGGACTCGCCCTTGCGCGGCGATCACAACTGGCTGCGCAACGTCATCACGCACGAGTTCACGCACATCGTGCAGGTGCAGAAAACGATGCGCACGAACCGCCGCCTGCCGTTCGTGTATCTGCAATGGCTGCACTACGAGGACGTGAAGCGCCCGGACGTGCTCTACGGCTACCCGAACGGCATCATGACCTACCCCATTCCGATGCTGAACAACCCGGCGTGGCTGGCCGAGGGCACGGCGCAGTACCAGCGCGCTGGTTTGCACTACGACGCGTGGGACGCCCACCGGGACATGTTCCTCCGGATGCGCGTGCTCGCCGGGCAGGAAATGTCGCTCGACGAGATGGGGGGCTTCTACTCGCACACGAGCCTGCTGCGCGAGGGCGTGTACAACCACGGCTACGCCTTTACGCGCTACCTGGCGCAGACCTACGGCGAGGACGTGCTGCGGCGCATCAGCGAGGCGCTCTCGCGGCCGGGAGCCTGGAACGTGCAGGCGGCCATCAAGGCCGCCACCGGGCGCTCGGGCGGCGCCGTCTATGACGACTGGATGGGCCGCCTGCGCGAAGGCTACGCGGCCGGCGCCCGCGCCATTCGGGCCGCCGAGGTCGGCGGCGAACTCGTCGAGGCGGAGGGCTTCCAGAACTTCTACCCCCGCCTCTCCCCGGACGGGGCGCGCCTGGCCTACGTCTCCAACCGGGGCGAGGACTACAGCCGCGTAGCCCTCTACGTCCGCGACCTGGCGACCGGCGAGACGGCGCGCCTGGACGAGGGCGACGACGCGGCTCCGGCGGCGGCCTACACCTGCTCGATGGGCCACCGCCTGCAACGCAGCGTCAGCGGCGGGATCGCGTGGCGCCCGGATGGGGCGGCCCTGGCGTACGCGCTTACGAAGGATACCAAGTACGGCTATTACTACGACGATCTGTACGAGATCGACCTGGCGACGCGCCGCAAGACGCGCCTTACGACGCACCTGCGCGCCTCCTCGCCGGCGTACGCTCCGGACGGGGAGCGCATCGCCTTCGTGCGCCAGCACGACGGCACAACCAATTTGTACGTGCTTCACCGCGCCGACGGCCGCTATGAGGCCGTGACGCGCTTCCAGGACGGCGGGCAGGTCAGCGATCCGGCGTGGCGCCCGGACGGCGCGTACATCTACTTCGCCCGGTCGGCGCGCCGGGGCCGCGACCTGTACCGCGTGCGCCCGGACGGCTCGGGCCTCGAAGCGGTGCGCGCCACCGAGAGCGACGAGCGCTCGCCCGCGTTCTCCCCCGACGGCGCCGCGCTTTACTACGCCTCGGACCAGAGCGGCATCTTCAACCTGTACCGCCTGCCCACGGACCGGCCGGAGGCGGCCCCGGAGCAGCTTACCAACGTGGTCGGCGGCGCCTTCATGCCGGACGCCGGGCCGGGCGGGCGCCTCGCGTTTGCGCGCTTCGAGAGCGAGGGCTACAAAATCGCTTTGCTGGCGCGCCCCGCGCCGCTCGCCGCCGACACGTCCTGGACGTACCACCCCCCGGCGGTGCTCCAGAAGGCTGAACTCGACCCCGCCCAGGGCGAGCCGTGGGCCACGCTCGCCGCCTTCGACGACACCGACGTGCAGCCGCTGACGGGGGAGGGCCTGGCCCCCACCACCCACCGCGAAACCCTGCCCGACGGCCCTCCGTCGGCGCCGGTCGCGCCCGTCGGCGCCGCGCCGATCCGCCGCTACCGGAGTCTGTTTACGGCCTTCAGCTTTTATCCCGTCGTGCGGCTGGACCAGTACGTTTCGCGCGCGCGCAGCCGCCTCGACGCGTCGCTGGGCCGCCGGGGAGCCGCCGAGACGCTGCTGCGCAACACGAAGGCGGGCGTCTACGTCAGCTCGCGCGAGATCCTGGAGGGGCTTACGTTCTTCGGCGGCATCATGGCGGCCCCCGCCTCGCGCGAAGCGGGCTCGCTCGGCGGCTATTTTGCGCCCTCGCACCTGCTGGGGCTGGAGCGCGATCTGTTCGTCAACTTCGAGTACCGCAAAGGCTTCGGCATCTTCCCGCAACGGTGGTCGCCGCAGGTCAGCCTGGAGCTGTTCAACATCCGGCGCAACGTGGCGCAGGGGCTTGCCATCGAGGAGTTCCCGTGCACGGCGTGCTACCCCGAGACGACCCACGCCGATTTGTCGTACAGCCTGTGGCAGGTCGATCTGGCGCTGCGCAGCAAGCTGACGCGGGCGCTCCTGCTGGAGGCGGGCTGGCGCTACAGCCCGTACCGCGTCACGACCGAGCGGTTCTTCTCGCGCGAGTCCAACCAGTCGATCCCCGAGTCGTCGTCGCGCTACTTCGTGGGGCGCGCGGTGCATGCCACGGCGTACTTCGAGGGCGCGCGCCCGTATCGCAACGCTGACGTGGCGCCCCGGGGGCTGCGCGTCGAGGCAAGTTGGGAGTACGAGCCGGGCCGCCTGCTCGACCGCTTCGACGTGGAGAACGGGATTTTGCAGCCGGTCTACGAGGAGGCGCGCAACCACCGCGTTTCGCTCGACGCCCGCATCGGCTGGAAGCTGCCCGGGGCGCCGCTCGGCGGATCGCACGGCCTGACGCTCCGGGGGCGCGCCACAACGATCCTGGGCGGCGCCGTGGACGACTTCTACAACGACTATGTAGGCGGCCTGGTGGGCGCGCGCGGCTACCCGTTCTACGCGCTCGGCGGCAACGAGGCGGCGTGGGCGCAGGTGGGCTACGGCTTCCCGATTCTGCCGAACGTGGGGCGGCAGGTGCTCTTTACCTACATCGACAAGCTCTACGGCCGCCTCTACGCCGACGCGGCGGCGGCCGGCAGTGGGTCGCTCGCGGACTTGGGGCCGGTGCGCAAGGACGTAGGCGCGGAACTGCGCCTCGGGCTGGGCTCGTACTACCTGCTGCCGACGGCCGTCTTCGTGAGCGGGACCTACGGCCTCGACCGCTTCCGGGTCGCCTTCGACGACGGCCTGGTGGGGCCGGACGGGGCCGCCTCGGCGCCCTACGGCCGCGAAATGCAGTGGCACTTCGGCGTATTGTTCTCGTTCGACCCCTGAGGCGCTCCATGAATCCGCTTTTGCTCTACGGTCTCTCCGCCGCGATCATCCTGGGCGCGGGCGCGCTCGTCTACCGGATGGTCGCCCCTCGGGGAGGCCCGGCGCGCTGGGGCGCGGCCGAATGGGTGGCCGCGACGCTCGGCGTGCTCGTGGCGGTCTCCGCATTCACGGCCGCCGTGGTGGCCTCCGGCGGCGACGGCGCCGCGCCCGGCCTGGCCGCCGCCCCGACGGCCGATCCGGCGGATCTAGGCAAGCCGGCCCCGGCGTTGCGCTTCCGCATGGTCGCCTCCGGCGAAGAACGCGCGCTCGACGCGTACCGGGGCAAGACGGTGCTGCTCAACTTCTGGGCCACCTGGTGCGCCCCCTGCCGCGCCGAAATGCCCGACCTGAAGCGCCTGGAGGCGGCCTACGCCGACCGGGGCCTCGTCGTGCTCGTCGTCTCGGACGAGCCGCCCGCCGACATCCTGCGCTTTGCGGCCGAAGGCTCGCTGCCCGCCCAGAGCGGCTACCTGACCGATCCGACGACGCTCCCGCAGCCCTACATTCGCATGCTGGAGATGCGCCCGACGACGTTCCTCATCGACGCCGAGGGCGTCATCCGCGACATCATCTACGGCGCGGGCAGCTACCGCTCGTTCGAGGCCGCCCTTGCGCCGCTGCTGAACTCGTAGCCGGCGCTGTTTTTTCTTTGCTCTAGACCGCTTCGCCATGCTGCGCGTTTGCCTGCTCGTCTGCCTTTTCATGGCGCCCGCCGCCTCGGCGTGGGCTTCCTTCCCGGAGGCCACGACCCTCCCGGACACCACGGCGCCCGGCGCTCCGGCGCTGCGCGCGCGTCTGCTGGCGGCGCCCGAGGCGGAGGTTTCCAGTCTGGCGGCGGCTTCCGGTCCGGCGGCGCCCCGGCGCGCCTCCGGGCGCAGCGTGCCGCTGGCGCTGCTGGCCTCGGGGGCGCTCCCCGGCGCCGGGCAGGCGTATAACCGCCAGTGGATCAAGACGGCGGCGTTCCTGGGGGCGGAGGCGGCGGTTATCCTCGTGTACGCCGGCCGCCGCAGCGCCGGACGCGACGACGTAGACGCCTATCAGGCGTACGCGCACGCCCACTGGAGCCCGCTCCGCTACGCCGCGTGGCTGCAAGACTACAGCGACTGGTTGCCCGACCGGCCGCGCGCCGTGATCGAGGCGCCCCAGGGCATCGACTTCACGCGCCCCGAAGCCTGGAGCGCCGACGAGCACCAGCGTGTGCGCACGTTCTTCAGCCAGATGCGCGCCGCCGAGGACCGGCTGTACCACCCCGAGACGGGCGCCGTGTTCTCGCACAAGCTGCCCTATCACGGCGAGCAGCAGTACTACGAGCTGATCGGCAAGTACTTCCAGTTTGCCCCCGGCTGGGAGGACTATCCCGCCTGGCGCGACGCCGAGGGCCAGTATATCGCCGCCGCCATCGACCCCGAGCGCACCGGCGCGGACGGCGGCAAGCCCAACGTGCAGGGGCGCTTCCGCGCGTACGCGCGCGATCACGCCGCCGCCAACGATCTGCTCCGGCAGGCGTCGCGGCTTTCGGCGCTCATCGTCGTCAACCACATCGCCTCGGCCATCGACGCGGCGGTGTTCGCCAAGCTGCACAACGACCGGGTGCAGACGCGCGCCTCGCTGGAGCGGCAGCCCGGCGGCGGTCTCGCCCCCGGCTTTGCCCTGAGCGCGCAGTTCTGACGGCGCCCCCTGAAAGACCGCCCCGAGGGGCTCAGGCCGAACCACGACGCCGCGATCCGGCGCGTAGATCAAAAGGGTGAAAATGCCGGAGCATACGGCTTTATGGGCGGCGGCGGGCGCAGCCTTCGGGCTGGCGGCGTGGCGGTTGCGGCTGCTCACGCCGGGCGGCGCGGCGGCGGGCGGCGCCTTCGGGGCATGCCTGCTGGCTTTCGGCGGCGCCGCGTGGGCGGCCCCGGCCGTTGTGTTTTTTGCGCTCTCCAGCCTGCTCTCGCGCATCGGGCGCCGCCGCAAGGCGCCGCTCGAACGGCGCTTCTCGAAGGGGGCCACGCGCGACGCCGGGCAGGTGCTCGCCAACGGCGGCGCGGCGTGGGCGCTGCTGCTGGGCTACGCCTTCTATCCTTCGTACCTGTGGTACGCGGGCTTTCTGGGGGCGCTGGCCGCCGCCGCCGCCGACACCTGGGGCACCGAGCTGGGCGTGCTCGCGCCGGGCAGTCCCCGGCACATCCTGACCGGCGCGCCTGTCCCTCCCGGCGCCTCAGGCGGCGTGAGCCTGTGGGGCACGCTGGCCGGCGCCGCCGGAGCGCTTGCCGTTGGGCTTGCGGGCGCGTCGGCCTCGGCGCCGATGGGGCCGGCGTGGCTGCCGGCCGCGTGCACCGTCGTAGCCGGCGCCGCCGGCAGCATCGCCGACAGCGTGCTCGGCGCGACGCTTCAGGCGCGCTACGCCGACGCAAGCGGCCGCCCCACCGAACGCGCCGCCGGGCCGGGGGGGCCGCACCGGCTCGTCGGCGGGCGCGCCTGGCTCACCAACGACGGCGTCAACGCGGCCTGCACGCTCGTCGGGGCGGCCGTCGGCGCGGGGCTGGCCGCCTGGATGCGGTAGGGCCGTATATTGCCTCAAGGCTCCCTCGTTCACCTCTGCAAACCTCGCGTTACCGCCATGCTCGTAGGCATATCGCCGGTCGTCGGGCCGGACCTGCTGGCCGCGCTGTGCCGCATGGGCCACGGCGATGAAATCGTGCTGGCCGATGCGCATTTTCCGGGCGAAGCCCTGGGCGCGCGCGTGCTCCGCGCCGACGGCCTCCCGGTTGCGGCCTTGCTGGAGGGCATCCTGCCGCTGTTCGCCCTCGACGCCTACGCGCCGGCGCCCCTCGCCATGATGGACGCCGCGCCCGGCGACACGCTCGACCCCGCCGTGGAGGCCGCCTACCGCCGCGTCGTGGACCGGGTGTGGCCGGGGACGCCGCCCGCCGAGCGCGTCGAGCGCTTCGCTTTCTACGAGCGCGCCCGGCGGGCCTTCGCCGTCGTCATGACGGGCGAGACGGCCAAGTACGGCAACCTTATCCTGAAAAAGGGCGTCACGCCGCCTATGCCGGGCTTCGATGCTGCCCGCTAGGCCGCCGGGCGCTCCGGCGCTGCGCGCCGCGTGCTGGCTGATGCTGGCGATGTACCTGCTGCTGCTCGGGCGCGTGATCGTGTTCAAGGAGTTTCCGCTGCACGCCATCGGGTGGCTGCTGCGCACGGTGCGCCCCGGCGGCCAGGAAGTCAATCTGCGTCCGGGAGCCACGCTTGCGTTCATCCTGTTCGGCGGCGGCTTCAGCACGACGAGCAAGGTGCTCAACATCGCCGGGAACGTGCTGCTGTTCGCCCCGCTCGGCGCGGCGCTGCCGGCGCTCATGACGCCCCTGCGCGGGCGGCTGCGGGTGGCGCTGGTAGTGTTCGACGTGAGCCTCGCGCTCGAAATGACGCAGTATCTCCTCGGCATCGGGGTGGCCGACGTGGACGATCTGCTGCTGAACACGCTCGGCGGCGTGCTCGGCTACGCGGCATACCGGCGCGCACAGGGGCGGAGCGGCGGGGTCGCCCTTGCCCTTGCCCTTTCGCTCATGGCGGGCGGCATGGCGTCGATGGCGTTTTTCTACCGCATCTACTAACCCTGCCCGAGCGCCCGGCCGCAGCCTGCGTACGCCGCGCCGCCCACCGCGACGGTCACGCGCGCCTCGAACGCTTCGCCGCTCATGGCGTCGGCGCAGGGCGCAGGCTCGATCTCGACGACAAGGGCGCCCTGCGCCGTGGCGAGGCGGTACACGGTGCGCCCTCCGGCCGTGACGGGCTTGGGCGCCGGAGCCGTGATCTCGCGCGCGCCGTAGTCGTACAGGAAGCGCAGCGACCGCTCGGCGTCGATCTCCAGCAGCCAGCCGGGTTCCTGGCCCACGGCGCGGAAGTCTACGCCGAGGCGGCGGGCGTCCTCCCAGGCGGCGCGTGCGGGGTTGCGCGTGCAGCCGGGAAACGCGGCGTCGCCGACCTCCAGGACGGCTTCGTCGCCCTTGTTCCAGACCGTCACGCCGTCGCCTTCGTAGCGGGCGCCGCCGGCGGCGCGGGCCTGCCCCAGCACGAGGTAGCGGCCGCCGAAGCGCGCAGGCAGCCACACGGCCGCCTCGCCGGGGCCGGTGCGGAGGGTGAAGCTGAAAGCCTCGCCTTGGGGCGGGGCGCACTCGAACACGTGCGTCTGGCCGGTGGGCTGGGGCAGCATCTCGCCCACGTCGCCGGGGGCCGCATCCTGTCGCTGGAAGCGCAGTACGGCCGCTCCGGCTTCATCCTTCAGCAGGAGCGTGTCGCCTGCGACGGACCAGCGCGCCACGCGTTCGAGGCGGCCGAGGAAGTCGGCTTCGCGCGCCATAGCCGGGGGGGCGCACGCCATGCGCGTAGAGCCCACGCGGGAGAGGATCAGGCGGTCGCTGTCCTGCTCGTACTCGCCGAAGTAGCGGTTGCAGCCCGTGGAGCCGGCGATGCGGCGCCCGTCCGAGAACAGCGCCGTGGCCGCCGGCTCATCGGGGGCCGGGACGGAAGCGCCCGGCTCGGGGAGGAGCCGCCAGGAGGTCCCGGAGAGTTCGAAAGGCGGCGGCGGGTCGGCCTCGCGCGGTCCGGCGCAGCCCACCAGGGCGGCAAGGCACAGCAGCAACAAACGGTTCGTGGGCATGGTCTTACAGGAGGTATGCGTGGGCTTTGGGGAGGCGCTCTTCGGCGCGTCTCCGGCATGAACGCGCCGGGCGCCTGCTTCGGCGCAGGGGGAGGCGCATATTTACATTTTCACCTCACCGGAGCGCCCTGCGTCGCTCCGCCTATCCACAGAGGGGGGCGCTATGGAGCAGACCGCCGTTAACAAAGCCAACGCCATGGCCTTCTATGACCTCATGTTCAACCAGTGCCGTCCGGAGGAGGCCGTAGCCCGCTACGTAGGGGAGACGTACACGCAGCACAATCCGCACGTGGGCGACGGAAAAGAAGCGTTTGTGGCGTACTTCAACCGTATGGCCGCAGCATATCCGGGCAAGCGCGTCCATTTCGTGCGGGCGCTTGCCGAAGGCGACCTGGTGGCGCTGCACTGCCGCCAGGAGTGGCCCGGCGACCACGAATACGCGGGCATAGACATTTTTCGCTTTGACGATCGGGGCAAGATCGTCGAGCACTGGGACGTGCTGCAAATCGTGCCCGAGGCGTCGGCCCACGGCAACACGATGTTCTGACGCCCCGGCGCGGGCGGCATTGTGGCACAGCTTTGGCCCCTGAGACCGGGAAAGCCGAAGCGGCGCCGGAAGGCCGCAGCGGAGAGCACTTTGGTAACGGCAGGGGTACGATCCGTAAATCGCCGCTGCCGAGTTTCGAGGCGAGGGCGGCGGGCGCGCGGCGAAACCGGCGGAAAAAGCAGAAGCCCCGGCTCCGAGAGCCGAGGCTTCAGGCCGCCGGGGCGGCGCGTACGCTAGGGAGGATTCGAACCCCCGACCTTTGGAACCGGAATCCAACGCTCTATCCAGCTGAGCTACTAGCGCATTGAACCCTCAATATATCGCCCCGTAAGGCGGTAGTCAAGCGTAGTGGAGGGGAGCCTTCGGGAAGAGGTTGATACCGCACGAGACCTTTTGCGCCCGCCGAGGCGCTGCATCCCGAACCTGCATGACCTGGGCCAAGCCCTCCTCGCCGCTCCGACTCGTCGAACGGGACCCCAGCAGCCCGCACGACGACGCTGCGCTCGTGCGCCGCTTCCAGCACGACCCCGACGGCGCGTACACCGAGCTGCTGGCGCGCTACAGCACGATGCTGCTGCGCATGATCCGGCGGTTCATGCGGGACGTAGACGAGGTCATGGAGGTCTACACGTCCGTCTGCGAGAAGCTGCGCGCCAACGACTACGGCGCGCTGCGACGCTTCCGCGCCGACAGCGAACTGCCGCCCTGGCTCAGCGTCGTCGTGGCGAACGCTTGCCGCGACCGGTTCCGGCGGCACAAGGCCGTATCCGTGCCGCAATCGGTGCTTGGGCGGCTCGACCGCCTGGAGCAGCTCGTGTTCCGGTACTACTATCAGGAGCGTTTTCGGCACGAGGACATCGCGGAAGTCATCATCGGCAAGCATGGCGTGGAGTGCACCCCCTCGGACGTAGTCGCGTCCATCCAGCGCATTGACGAACTGCTCTCGGTGAAAAAGCGCTGGCTGCTGCTGGCCGCGCTCAACTCCAACCGCCCGACGCTCTCCATCGACGAGATGGCCGAGGACGGCTTCGAGACGATGGACCTGGAGGATGCGGATGCCTTCGAGCCGGGGCTGCCCGACGGGGACGCGCTGGAGACGCTCAACAGCGCCCTCGAAACGCTGGCCGAGGAGGACCGCCTGCTCGTGCTGCTGCGCTTCGAGCAGGACATGACGGCCGTGCAGATCGCCGACGCGATGCGCTACGACAGCCACAAGTACGTGTACACGCGGCTGCGCACCATCTTCAACCGCCTGCGCCGCACCCTGAAGGCGGCCGACGCGCTGGGGTAGGCGGCGCGCAACCTTTGCGGCGGCGGCCGTAAGCGAAGGAGTCTGCCGTTTTGCGGCGGCGGCGCGTATCTTGCAAGCCGCCCCCTGCATCTTTTACCTCGCTGATCTATGGAGCCACCCTCGCGGCGCGCGCTCGCCGACCCGTGGGACCCGTTTCGCCGCTTTCCGCTCGACGGCGTGCTGGAGCGCAACGCCTACGCGCCGGGCTGGATGGCCGTGCTGGCGCTGCTGCTATGCTTCGTGCTGTTTCAGGTCCTGATCAGCCCGTTGGCCGTGGTGGCGTTTCTGCTGGCCGAGGGCGTCGCGCCGGATGAGCTGCTGGCGGCCATGACGACCGACCTGGCCGCGCACGGGCGCTCGCTGATCTCGGCCAACACCATCGGGCAGTACCTCGGGCTGGCCGTGCCGGCGTACCTCTTGGCCCGGATGAGCACCACGCGGCCGGCGGCGCTCTTGCGGCTGCGCGCGCCCGACCCGGCGCTGCTGGCGCTCGGGCTGGCGGGGCTTTTTGCGCTGCTGCCGGTCGTGGAGTGGCTGGGCTCGGTCAACAGCACCCTGCCGCTGCCGGAGTGGCTGCGCGAGTTCGAGCAGCAGCAGCTCGACCTGATCGCGCAACTGCTCGGCAACGAGACCAACGTGCCGCTCAACCTGTTCATGCTGGCCCTGACGCCTGCCTTCTGCGAGGAACTGCTTTTCCGGGGCTACGTGCAGCGCCAGGGCGAGCGCGCCTTTGGGGCGGCGGCGGGCATCGCCTTTTCGGGCATTTTGTTCGGGCTGTACCACCTGCGGATCACGCAGGTCGTTCCGCTTTCGTTACTGGGCGTTTATCTGGCGTATTTAGCCTGGCGCACCGGGAGCTTGTGGGCGCCGGTCGTCGTACACTTCGCCAACAACGCATTCGCGGTCGCGCTGGGCGCGTACGTGGCGCGCCACCCCGAGCTGGGCATCGAGGACGTGGAGCAACTGAACCTCCCGTGGTATCTGGCCGTTCTGGGCGCCGCGCTCTTCGTCGGCATCGTGGTGATGGTGCATCGCCGCGCCGAGGGCCTGCTGGCCGCTTCGGAGGCGGCGAACCAGACCGCCGCAACCCATCTCTCTTACACTTCGGAGGAAGCCGGCTCATGATAGAAGATCAGCAGTCTTACGAAAGCTGGGTGGTCGTGCACCACTGCACGACGGATTACGAAGCCGACATCGTGCGGGACCGCCTGGACGACGCGGGCATCCCGGCGGTGGTTTATACCCAGCGCGACCACTCGTTCAACCTGACGATCGGGGACATGGCGGCCGTGCAGGTCATGGCGCCGCCCGAACGCGCCGACGAGGCGAAGGCGTTCCTGGCGGCGGCTCCGCCCACGGAGGCCGAGATTACGGAGGCGGCCATGGACGCCGATCCGACGGTCGAGGACCGCTACAATCCGGAGCAGGAAGCGATGCTCGACTCCGGCATCGAGAGCATCCGCCTTTCGATGCCGGACCCCGCCGACGATGACGACGCGCAGCAGTAGCGCAGCCGGGGCCGCCTCTTGACGAACACCACGCAGCGCATCCTGACCGGCCTCGTCGGGGCGCCCGTGCTCCTGGGCGTGTGCTACGTCGGCGGCCCGGCGTTCGGGCTGCTCACGGCGGCGCTGGCGCTCGCCGGGCAGCACGAACTCTACCGAATGGCGCGCGCCTCGGGGGTCAAGCCGCTCGTGGGGCCGGGCCTGGCCCTGGGCTTATTGCTGGCTGTCGCGCCGCTGGCCCCGGCGGCGCTGCCCGTGCTGGGGGCGGGGCTGGCGCTGCTGACGCTGGCGCCGCTCGGGATGCCCGACGGCGCCGAGCGGCCGCTGGAGCGGCTGGCCGTGACCGTTTTCGGCCTTGCCTACCCGGTGCTCGGCTTCGCCGCCCTAGGCGCTCTGCGCCTTCCCGGCGCGGCGGGCCCGACCGACGGGCAGGCGTTCGGGCTCACGCTCGCCGTGTTCCTGCTCATCTGGGCCACCGACACGGCGGCCTACGTCGTGGGCCGCGCCATAGGGCGGCGCCCGTTGGCCCCTACGGTTTCCCCGAAGAAAACCGTTGAGGGCGCCGTGGGCGGCGTGCTCGGCGCGGCTCTGACGGCCGCTGCGCTGCATCTGGCGGCGCCCTCGTTGTTGCCGCCGGTGCATCTGGCGGCGCTGGCGCTGATCTGCGGCGTCGTAAGCCAGCTCGGCGATCTGGCCGAGAGCCGCCTGAAGCGGGCCGCGGGCATCAAGGACTCCGGCGCCCTTCTGCCCGGCCACGGCGGCGTGCTCGACCGCTTCGACGCGCTCATCGTGGCGGCGCCGCTGGTATACCTCTACCTGCGCTTTGCGGCGGGGTGGTGGGCTACGGGCTAAAGGCGCACCCCCACGAGCCACCGCACCGCCACCGGCCCCCGTGCATCCGCGTCCTGGGGATCGCTGAGCCAGAGCGGCAGGCGCAGCTCCAGGGCGAGCTGCTGCAACGCCTCGGATTGCCGCGTCCACCGCCGGAGCGGCGCCCATTCGTAGACCGGCAGCCGGAGCACGCCCCCCGCCTCGGCCAGGAAGGCGCCGCTTTGCCCGGAGGCGCCGCCCGTGGCCCCCGCCGCTGCATAGGCCGCCGCGACGAGCGGCCGCAGCAGCCGCACGCCCGGCGCCGGGGAGCGCCCCCATTCGAGCGTCGCTGCGAGCCGCCGCGCGCCGGCAAAGGCGCGGCCGAGGCCGTAGGCGAGCGGCCCGGCGCCGTCCGTGGCGTAAACCCGGCGGGTGTGGGCCAGGGGCAGGGGGGCGGCAAGGCTGCGGTAGGCGGCGCTCTCCCAGGCTTCGAGCGCCGGGGCGCCGCCGGGGAGAGCGCGCCGGTAGGCGGGAAGGCGCCGCGTGCCGAGGCTCGCCGCCAGCGTTGCGCCGCCGCGCCAGGCGCCGCGCGTCGCCGTGCGCTCGGCGTGCATCCCGGCCCTCAGCCATCCGACGGGCGCATCTTGGCCGCCTACCTCCAGGAGCGAGCCGACCTCGGCGCGGAGGCCGAGCGCGGCGGCGCGGCGGCGGCCGTCGAGGGCGGCCCAGGCGCGCGCGCCCAGGTGGTCGTCGGGGAGGCCGCCGCCGGGGTAACGCCCCGTGAGGTTGCCCCGCGCGCCGAGGTAGGCGTCGGCGGCGAGGGTCAGGCGCGGCCCCGAGGGCCGGCGGGCGCGGCCCAGCAGGCGCTCCTGCGCGATGCGCGCGCCCACGACGCCCAGGCGCTGCTCGGCCTGTAGCGTCGTCGAGGCGCGGCCTTTGGAGAACTCGGGGTCCGTGGCGTAGCGCACGCCGAAGTCGATGCCGGTGTAGCGCTCGGGGCGGGAGGCGGCTTCTCCGGCGCCTGCGAGCACTGCGGGCCAGACGGTCGCCCCGGCGTGGAGGCGGCGCTGCTCGAAGGCGTACGCGCCGGCGGCATGTACGCCCGCGCCGCCGCCGAAGCCTCGGGCATACCAGGCGGCCGGCCGCCAGCCCGTGCGTGTCCA
>CBDTTW010000018.1:0-26792 GCA_965363675.1 uncultured Rhodothermaceae bacterium | reverse complement strand
GCCCACGGCCGCAAAGCCGGCGATAAACACCAAGTTGAGCAGCAGCTCGGAAAGGGTATGCTTGCTGAGCATGAACTGGATCTGCTTCAGCGCCGTTTCCTCCATGCCCTGGATCCAGCGGTCGCCGGCGGTCCCGAAGGACACCAGCGCAGCCGGGCGCATGCCGTGGTCGCGCAGGCCGTGCGCGGTGAACAGCAGCGCCGCCGCCCGCGCCGCCCCTGCCACGGGCAGCGCGAGCGCCAGCAGCCCGGCGAGCGCCCCGAGGGCGGGCGCCAGCGCCTTCCACAGGTCGAGCCACACCACCAGATCGTGCGGCCGCGCGAGCGAAGGCCGGAAGCCCCGGTAGGCCATGGCTCGTTCGAGGGCGCCCGCCATGGGGGCGGCCACGACGAAAGCGGCGGCGGCCTCCAGGACGTACAGGACGAGCGCAAAGCCGGGGCGGCGAAGCGCCATGCGCCACCCATGGCGCCAGCAGTGCAGGAAGTCAGCCATACGCTCAGGCGGCGGAGAGGAGGGCGGAGATCAGCAGGTGCAGCCACCCGACGAGCTTCAGGTGCGCCCCGCGCGCAAAGGCAGGGTCCGGGGCGGCCGTGAGGCGGTTGTTGAGGCGGTTCTCGTCCAGCCACACCCGGTCGTCAGGGTCGATGAAGGCTTCGGCGGCGCGGCCCGGCACCCACAGGCGCTTGCGCGGTTCGGCGCCGCTCCAGCGGAAGCGGGCCGTGCGGCCGTCGGCCAGGCGCACCTGCACGTCCACGGGAAAGACGCCGGGGGCCTTCCGCACGAGCGTGACGGCGGAGCGCCCGCGCGCGCGGTCGTAGGCGATGCCCTCGACGGCGTAATCCACGTCGGCGGCGCCGTAGACGTACTGCCGGAAGAACCACGCCAGGTCCTGCCCGGAGACTTCTTCGGCGATGCGCCGGAAGTCGCGCGTGGTGGGGTGGCCGAAGCGCCGGCGCTGGAAGTAGGTTTGCAGGATGCGCCGCATGACCGGCTCGCCGACGAGGCGTTCCAGCGAGGCCAGCACGACGGCCGAGCGGGGATAGCTGGCGAGGCCGTACTGCTCGGCGTCGGCGTACGCCCACGACCGGCGGAAAAGCGGCTCGCGGGCGGCGCGCGCCATGCCCCGGTTCAGCGCCGACTGGTCGATCCGGATGCCGGCCGCGCTGAAGAGCGCGCCGGGACCGTAGGCGGCGTCGAGGGTTTTGGCCTCCAGGTACGACGTAAAGCCTTCGTCCAGCCACGCCTCCTCGGCTTCGTTGCTGGCGAGAAGGCCGTAAAAGTACTGATGAAAAAACTCGTGGATGACGACCTGCTCCAGGGCGCGCACGTTCTCCGGGAGGCGGTAGGCCGTGCCGCAGGTGATGAGCGTCGGGTATTCCATGCCGTTGCTCCCGCCGACGCCGTCCACGAGCGTGAGCGTGGGGTACGGGTACGGGCCGAGCCACCGGCGGCCCATTTCGAGGGCATGCTTGACGGCCGTAAAATGCCGCTCGGCCTGCGCGCGGTGCTGCGGCTGGACGAGCAGCCGCAGGGCGACGCCCCGCCACGCGTCGCGGACTTCCTCGAAGGCGGGGCTGGAGGTCCATGCAAAATCGTGCACGTCGGCGGCGCGGTAGCGCACGAGGCGGCGCTCCCCGGCGACGCGCTCCGCGACGCGCACGCCCGTGGCTCCGATGATATGCGTGCGCGGCGCGTCGATGGTCACGTCGTAAACGCCGAAGTCGGCGTAGAACTCGCTGTTGAGGTGGAACTGGTGGGTATTCCAGCGGCCGCGCGGGGCGTCGGCAGGCACGTAGCGGCGGCCGGGCGGCTCCAGGACGCCGAGCTTCGGAAACCACTGCCCGACCATGAAAAACGGCTCGCGGTTGTTGATGAGCGCCCACCCGGTGCGCGCCGACACGCGGGGAAGCTGCGCCTCGAACCGGATGTCGAGCGCGACGGTCTCGCCGGGCGCGACGGGCGCGGGCAGCGCGAGGGCGGCCACCGTCCGGTCGTCGGGGTTGCCGTCGTCGGGCTGGAGGAAGCGCAGGCCGCCGGAGAGTTCGGCGGCCTGCCCGGCCAGGCGCACCGAGCGAATGGTGGTGTGGCCGCGGTAGGCGTCGCCGGTGTACGAGAAGCCGCGATGCGCGCCGCCGCCTTCGCGCATGAACGTCGTGCGCGGCCCCTCGAAGCCGTTGAGGTACAGGTGAAACTGAAGCTCCGAGACGGGCGCGCGGTCCGGGTTGCGCCACGTAATGCGCTCCCGGCCGAGGAGGCGCTTGCCTTCGGCGTCGAGGCGGACGTGGATGCGGTAGCTGACGAGGCGTTCGCTGCGCGGGGGCGTCTGCGCCGCCGCCCCGAGCGGCAGCAGCCCGAGCGCGAGCAGCAGGAAACGTAGCGTGCGGGGCATGGGTAAGAGCAGCAGAAGCCTTTTCGCGGCAAGGCCCCTAAGGTACAATCCGGAGCGCGCGTTGCGCTACGCTCCCTGCGCCCATTCCCTGCGATGAATCCCCGACCCGATCCGGAAGCATCCACGCCGCCCGAAGCGCCGCCCGAGCGCGTCGCGCTGTGCGAGGTGGGCCTGCGCGACGGGCTGCAAGCCGAGCCGGCGACGCTGCCGACGGCCGAGAAGCGGGCGCTCGTGCAGGCCCTCGCGGCGGCGGGCGTGCGGCGCATTCAGGCCGTCTCGTTCGTGCATCCCGGGCGCGTGCCGCAAATGGCCGACGCCGAGGCGCTCGTGGCTTCGCTCGGGCCGCTGCCGGGGGTGCAGCTCACCGGGTTGGCGCTCAACGACCGGGGCCTGGAGCGCGCGCTGGCGGCGGGGCTGCGGTGGGTAGACCTGAGCATCGCCACCGACGAGGCGCACGGGCAGGCCAACGCCGGCATGTCGGTGGCCGAGGGGGCGGCGGCGGCGCGGCGCATGCTCGCCCGGGCTCGGGCCGCCGGCGCGGAAGCGCAGATCGGGCTGCAAACCGTCTTCGGGCATCGGCGCCCGGGCGACGTGCCGCTGGAGCGCATCGCCGGCCTCGCGGAGGCCCTGGCGGGCGAGGGGGCCGAATCGCTCTCGCTGGCCGACTCGACGGGCATGGCGACGCCCGTCAGCATCCGGCGCGTCCTGGAGCGGGTGCAGCGGGCCGCCCCGGAGGCGCCTCTCGTGCTGCACCTTCACGACACGCGCGGCCTCGGGCTGGCCAACGTATGCGCCGCCCTGGAAATGGGCGTGCGGCGCTTCGACACGTCGCTCGGGGGCCTGGGGGGGTGCCCCTTCATTGCCGGGGCCACGGGCAACATCGCCACCGAGGATACGGCGTACCTCGCCGAGGCGCTCGGCTACGCCACCGGCATCGACCGGGCGGCCGTGGCGGCCTGCTCGCGGCGGCTCAGCGCGCTGCTGGGGCGGGCGCTGCCCGGCAAGCTCTACGCGCTCACCCCGACGCCGTAGCGGCGCGTCCGGCGCCGACCCACACCGTTTGCACGTTGGCAAAGGCGCTCAGGCCCTCGGCGCCCAGCTCGCGCCCGAAGCCGCTATCCTTGACGCCGCCGAAGGGCAGGCGCGGGTCGCTCTTGACGAGGCCGTTGACGAACACGCTTCCTGCTTCGAGGCGCGGCGCCAGGCGTTCGCCGCGCGCGGCCTCCCGCGTCCAGACGGCGGCGCCGAGGCCGAACCGCACGGCGTTCGCCAGCGCGACGGCGTGCGCCTCGTCGGCGGCCTCGACGAGCGTCGCGACCGGCCCGAACACCTCCTCGGCGAAGGCGGGCGCCTCGGGGCCGGCGTGGGTGAGCACGGTAGGCGGGTAGAAGAAGCCTGCGCCCTCGGGGCGGCGGCCGCCCGCGGCCAGGCGCGCGCCCGCCGCGAGGCTCGCCTCGACCTGCCGGTGCACTGCGGCGCGAGCTTCCTCGCGGATGAGCGGCCCCATGTCGGTCTCGGGCAGGAGCGGGTCGCCGGTGCGCAGCGCAGCGGCGCGCGCGGCGAAGCGGGCTGCGAAGTCGTCGTAGACGGCCGTGTGCACGATGAAGCGCTTGGCGGCGATGCAGCTCTGGCCGCCGTTCTGCATGCGGCTGCGCACGCCCGCCTCGGCGGCGGCGTCGAGGTCGGCGTCCTCCAGGACGATGAAGGCGTCGGAGCCGCCCAGTTCGAGCACGCACGGCTTGAGGGCGCGGCCCGCATGGGCCCCCACTTCGCGCCCGGCGCGCTCGCTGCCCGTGAGCGTCACGGCGCGCACGCGCTCATCGGCGATGAGGTCCGGCACGGCCGCCACGGGGACGCGCAGGGCTTGGGCCATTGCCGGCGCCGCGCCCGCCTCGGCCGCCAGCCGCTCGATGGCGAGCGCGCAGCCGGTCACGTTGGGGGCGTGCTTGAGCAGGAACGGGTTGCCCAGCGCCAGCGCCGGAGCCAAGGCCCGAAACACCTGCCAATACGGAAAATTCCACGGCATGATCGCCAGCAGCGGCCCGAGGGGCCGCAGGGCGACGTAGCTGCGCCGGGCGTCGGTGTCGGCGGGCTTCGGGGCCAGGTGCGCTTCGGCGCGTTCGGCGTAGTGGCGGCACACCCACGCGCACTTTTGCACCTCGGCGCGCGCCTCGCGGATCGGCTTGCCCATCTCGCGCGTGCAGTCGGCGGCGAGGGCGTCTTCCCGGCTTTCCAGCAGCGCCGCCAGGCGCGCCAGGCAGCGCGCGCGGGCCGCCGGCGGCTCGGCGGCGGCATGGCGTGCGGCCTCGGCGGCGGCGGCCAGGCGCGCCTCGATTTCGGCGGGGCGCATCACCGGGTATTCCGCCAGAAGCGCGCCCGTAGCCGGGTTGATGCTGCGCAGCAGGGACTCCATAGGGCGACAAGGGTTCGGCGGAAGGAGCGGGAATATGCCAAATATTAAAGACGGCCTCGGGGGATCTATTGTATCTTCCGTGCAACATCCCTGCGCCGCCGAGGCGCGCGCCACGTGCTGCATTCCCCCTTGCTGGAAGCTCCTCTGCAAACGTTGAGCCGGCTGCTGCGGCGCCTGGGCGCCGTTGCGGAGCCGGAGGCGCCCGAGGCTGAGGAGCGCTCGGCGCTGCCGCAGAAACAGGTCGAGGCGCTCGTCGGCGCTTCCGTGCGCGACGCCTCGCTCTACCTGCGCGCGCTCACGCACCGCTCGGTGCTGCGCGGCCACACCGACACGCACCTGCTCTCGAACGAGCGCCTGGAATACCTCGGCGACGCCGTGCTCGGCTTCATCACGGCCGAGCACCTGCACCACCTGTTCCCCGACCAGGACGAGGGCTTCCTGACGCGCCTGCGGGCCAAGCTCGTCAACGGGCAGGCGCTCGCGGCGGCGGCGCGGCGCATCCAGCTCGGCGCGCTGCTGTTCGTGAGCGACAACGTCGAGGAGACCGGGGGGCGGCAGAACGCCTCCATCCTCTCCGACGCCCTCGAAGCCTTCATCGGCGCGATTTACCTCGATCTGGGCATGGCGCAGGCCAAATCGTTCGTGTACCGGGTGCTGTTTCAGGACGTGGACCTGGCAAGCCTGGCCGAGCAGCACGACAACTACAAAAGCCTGCTGCTGGAGTACGCCCAGGCGCGCGGGTGGCCGCAGCCGCACTACCGCCTCGCCGGCGAGGAAGGCCCCAGCCACGAGCGGCAGTTCATCGTAGAGGTGGTGGTGCGCCGCGAGCCGTACGGCCGGGGCGCCGCCTCCAGTAAGAAGCGCGCCGAGCAGCGGGCCGCCGCCGAAGCCCTGGCGCGGCTGCGCGCCGAGGAGGCGAACCTATCCGACGGCGCGGCGTAGAGCTATCCCGAGGGCCTTTTCGGCTCCTGCAACTCCTTGATTCACGGTTACCTATGGCTATAGACCTCCGCTATACCGACGCTTTTGAACGCCGCCACATCGGACCCTCCGAGGCGGAGCTTGCCCAGATGCTGTCCGCCCTCGGCGCCGCCTCGCTCGATGCGCTGACCGACGAGATCGTGCCCCCGGCGATTCGGGCGGACGCGCCGCTCGACCTGCCGCCGGCGCTCTCGGAGTACGAGCTGCTCGAACGCGTCCGCGCCCTCGGCGCGCGCAACCAGCTATGGCGCTCGTACATCGGCATGGGCTACCACGACACGGTCACGCCCCCGGTCATCCAGCGCAACGTGTTCGAAAACCCCGGCTGGTACACCCAGTACACGCCCTACCAGGCCGAGATCGCCCAGGGCCGGCTGGAGGCGCTGCTGAACTACCAGACGATGGTCATCGACCTGACGGGGCTGCCGGTCGCCAACGCCTCGCTGCTGGACGAGGGCACGGCGGCGGCCGAGGCCATGATGCTTTTGCAGCGGCTTCCGGAGACGCGCGGGCGCCGGCGCTTCTTCGTCTCGGAGGCGTGCCACCCGCAGACGCAGGCGGTCGTGGCCGGGCGCGCGGCGCCGCTCGGCATCGAGGTCGTCGTGGGCGACCACCGCACGTTCGCGTGGGACGCCTCCTGCTTCGGCGCGCTCGTGCAGCACCCCGCCTCGGACGGGGCCGTGTACGACTACCACGACTTCTGCGACGCGGCGCACGCCGCCGGGGCCTTTGTGGTGGCCGCCGCCGATTTGCTGAGCCTGGCCGTGCTCACGCCGCCCGGCGCCTTCGGCGCGGACATCGCCGTAGGCAACACGCAGCGCTTCGGCGTGCCGCTCGGCTACGGCGGCCCACACGCCGCCTACTTCGCCGTGCGCGAGGCGTTCAAGCGCCAGACGCCGGGGCGCATCATCGGCGTCTCGGTCGATGCCGACGGGCAGCCGGCCCTGCGCATGGCGCTCCAGACGCGCGAGCAGCACATCCGCCGCGAGAAGGCTACCTCCAACATCTGCACGGCCCAGGTGCTGCTGGCCGTCATGGCGGGCATGTACGCCGTCTACCACGGCCCGGAAGGTTTGCGCCGCATCGCCGAGCGCGTGCACGGGCTGGCGCGGGTGCTGGCCGCCGGGCTCCGGGGCGCCGGCTTCCGGCTGCGCCACGACGACTTTTTCGACACGCTGCGGGTGGACGTGGGCGACCGCACGGAGGAGATCCTGCGCCGCGCCGCCGAGCGGCGCATCAACCTGCGCCGCTTCGACGACGGCAGCCTCGGCGTGGCCCTCGGCGAGCCGGTGAGCGCGGCCGACCTCGACGCGCTGCTCGGCGCCTTTGGGACCGAGGCGACGGCCGCCGACCTGGCCGCCGACCTGGAGCCGGGGTATCACGGCCCGCTGGCGCGCACGTCGGCGTACCTTCAGCATCCGGTGTTCGAGCGGTATCACTCCGAGACGGAGATGATGCGCTACCTTCAGCGGCTGGCCTCGCGCGACCTCTCGCTCACGACGAGCATGATCCCGCTCGGCTCGTGCACCATGAAGCTCAACGCCGCCGCCGAGCTGCTGCCCGTTACGGCCCCGGCCTTCAGCCGCCTGCATCCGTTCGTCCCGGCCGAGCAGGCCGAGGGCTACGCCGTGCTCATCCGGGAGCTGGAGGCGTGGCTGGCCGAGATCACCGGCTTCGCGGCGGTCTCGCTGCAACCCAACTCGGGCGCCTCGGGCGAATATGCGGGGCTGCTCGTGATCCGGGCGTACCATGCCCGGCGCGGCGACGCGGGCCGGACGGTCTGCCTCATCCCCGAGTCGGCGCACGGCACCAACCCGGCCAGCGCCGTCATGGCGGGCATGCAGGTCGTGATCGTCAAGACCGACGCCCGGGGCAACGTGGATTTGGCCGACCTGGAGCAGAAGGCCGAGCAGCACGCCGACCGCCTCGCGGCGCTCATGATTACCTATCCCTCCACGCACGGCGTCTACGAGCGCGGCATCCGGGACCTCTGCGAGGCCGTCCACCGGCGCGGCGGCCAGGTCTACATGGACGGAGCCAACATGAACGCCCAGGTAGGGCTGTGCCGCCCCGGCGACTTCGGGGCGGACGTGTGCCACCTGAACCTCCACAAGACGTTCGCCATTCCGCACGGCGGCGGCGGCCCCGGCGTTGGGCCGATCTGCGCGGCGGCGCACCTGGCGCCGTTTCTGCCGGGCCACCCCGTCCGCCCGACCGGCGGCGAGGCGGCCATCGCCCCGGTGGCGGCGGCCCCCTACGGCAGCGCCAACGTGCTGCTGATCTCGTGGGCCTACATCGCCATGATGGGCGCCGAGGGGCTGCGCCGGGCTACCCAGGTCGCCATGCTCAACGCCAACTACCTGGCGCGGCGCCTGGAGGCGCATTACCCGGTGCTCTACCGGGGCCGGACCGGGCGTGTGGCGCACGAGTTCATCCTGGACATGCGCCCGTTCAAAGCCTCGGCCGACGTGACCGAGCGCGACATTGCCAAGCGCCTCATGGACTACGGCTACCATGCCCCCACGGTGTCGTTCCCGGTGGCCGGCACGCTCATGATCGAGCCGACCGAGAGCGAGAGTAAGGAGGAACTCGACCGGTTCGCCGAGGCCATGATCGCCATCCGCGAGGAGATCCGCGAGATCGAGCAGGGGCGCATGGACCGGCAGGACAACCCGCTCAAGAACGCGCCGCACACGGCGGCCTTCGTCGCCGCCGACGGGTGGCAGGCGGGCTACAGCCGCACGGCGGCGGCGTTCCCGCTCGGGGAGACGGGGCGCAAGTTCTGGCCCAGCGTCCGCCGCATCGACGACGCCTACGGCGACCGCAACCTCATCTGCGCCTGCCCCTCCATCGAGCTGTACGCCGACGCGGCGGTGTGAACGGTCCCGGCGGCTTGCATACGGGCGCGGCGGCGGGAGGATCTTCTTCCGCCGCCGCCTTGTTTGGGGCCTCGGGCAGTGTACCTTTGGCCCGGGGGCCGAGGCGCCCCGCCCATTCGCTTGACTTGTACACGCCCCTATGAACCTCACCTTCTGGGGAGCCGCCCAAACGGTCACCGGCTCCGCGCACCTCGTCGAACTCGAAAACGGTAAGAAGCTGCTGCTCGACTGCGGCCTGAAGCAGGGCCGCCGCGCCGAGGCCGACGCCCAGAACCGCCGCCTGCCGTTCGAGGCCGCTTCCATCGACGCCGTGGTGCTCTCGCACGCCCACATCGACCACTCGGGGCTGCTGCCGAAGCTCTACCGCGACGGATTCCGCGGGCCGATCTACGCCACGCATGCCACGCACAGCCTGTGCGGGCTGCTGCTGCCGGACAGCGCGTACATCCAGGAGAAGGACATCGAGTTCGTCAACAAGCGCCACCAGAAGCGCGGCGAGCCGCCGGTCGAGCCGCTCTACTCGCAGGAGGACGCCCAGCGCGTCCTGGAGCGCTTCGTGGCGCTGCCCTACGACATGCCGTTCCACCCGGTCGAGGGCGCGACGGCCGAGTTTCGGGACGCCGGCCACATCCTCGGCTCGGCCAGCATCAGCCTGACGGTGCAGGAGGGCGGCCGCGAAAAGCGCCTCGGCTTCACCGGCGACGTAGGCAACCCCGGGCGCCCCATTCTCCGCGACCCGCAGAAAATGCTGGACTGCGACTACGTCATCTCCGAATCGACCTACGGCGGCGAGGTGCACCCGCCCGCCGAGGACAACCTCGGGCGCCTGGCCGAGGTGATTGCGCGCACCTCCAACCGGGGCGGAAAAGTCATCGTGCCCTCGTTCGCCGTGGGGCGCACCCAGGAGCTGGTGCACGCGCTCGACCAGCTCGCCAATGACCGGCGCCTGCCCACCATCCCGATGTTCGTGGACAGCCCCCTGGCCGTCAACGCGACGAGCGTGTACATGGCGCATCAGGAGTGCTACGACGAGGAGCTGCGCCGCTACCTGCTCCGCGACGACAACCCGTTCGGCTTCGACCGCCTGACGTACATCCGCGAGGCGTCGCGCTCGAAGGCGCTCAACGAGAGTAAGATGCCGATGCTGATCATCTCGGCCTCGGGCATGTGCGAGGCCGGGCGCATCCTGCACCACCTGCGCAATAACATCGAAAACCCGAACAACACCATCCTGATCGTCGGGTACTGCGCCGAGCATACCCTGGGCAAGAAGATCGTGGACCGCCACCCGGTGGTCAACATCTTCGGCGACCCGTTCAACCTGCGCGCCGAGGTGGTCGTCATGAACAGCTACTCGGCGCACGCCGACGAGCCGGGCCTGCTGCATTTCCTCGGCATGCTCGACCGGCAGCGCCTCCAACGGGTGTTTCTGGTGCACGGCGAGCCGGCGCGCCAGCAGAAATTCGCGGCCGCGCTCGGGCGCGAAGGCTACACCGGCGTCGAGATCCCGCACTACGGCCAACGCGTGACGCTCTAGCGCTCCTTCACCTTCCAGGCGTTGCGGCCGCGCGCCTCGGCGAGCGACTCCCAGGCCGACGTGTCCCAGAGCTGGGCGTGCGTGGCCGCGATGCGCGCCTGCGCCCGCCGGTAGGGCGTGGGGCGGCGCTCGGCGAGCCGGTCGAGGTCGTCGCGGATGGCGCGGAGGCGGCTGCGGTTGGCCTGGGTGAAGCCGAAGCGGCCGATGTCCTCCACGAGCCGTTCGTAGGCGCGGTCGGCGTCGGTGGGCTCGGGCGGGGCGTACGTGTCGTCGTCGTAGCGGAGCGTGGCGCCGGCGTCGAAGATGTCGAGGTCGTTTTCGGCGAGCACCCGCACGGCGCCCAAGGGCAGGAAGAAGCGCACCGCCTTGCCGGAAGCCGTGGCGCTCAGGCGCACGTCGCCCTTAGCGGGGACCGTGAAGCCGTTGCCCGCCGGCAGGTTGAAGTGCGGGTTCATCTCCCGGAACCGGTCGTAGTTGTTGTCCACGTAGATCATCGGGCCCCAGTCGAGCGCGTCTTCGTGGCTGCGCAGCACACGCAGGATGCGGCTCAGGGCGACCTGCCGGCCGGCGCGCAGTTGCACCCGCTCGGCGCGCAGCGTCTGCGAGCGGTCGATGGCGATGTCCTCCAGCGCCTTGAGCGAGCCGTAAACGGCCGGCACGTAGCCGCGCGAGTACGTTCCGAAGCTGGTGCCCGCCTTGACCGTGTCGAAGCCGTCGGTAAGCGCCCACGCATAGGCGTCGGCGACGGTGGGGGCCGCCGGAAGGGCGCTGAGCGGCTGCCCGAGGTAGCGTTCGTAGATCTTGAACAGGTTGCCGGGGCCGGCATGGTAGGCCGAGATGCCGGGGATCTCGTGCCCGACGGCGTTGGCGTAGCCCTTGAGCGTCAGGAACGCCGGCTCCATGGTCAGCAGCGGGTGCCACTCCTCGTTGACGCGCACCGTCGCGCCGCCGGCCGTCCGCAGGGCGTAGCTGTGGATGCCGGCGCGGCGGATGACGCTCGGCATCATCTGGTAGCGCGTGCGCGCGCCCGCCGTCGAGATGACGCGGTCGCGGTTGAACGTTTCGACGGTGCCGATCTCGGTGGCAAGCAGGCTCAGGCCGAGCTGCGCGGCCAGGCGCATTTCGTACTCGATGTAGCGCTGCTCGCTCGCGCGGGCCTCCCAGACCTCGTCCTTACGCCCCCAGCGCGTCGAGACGGCTTCGCGGGGGTAGCCGCGCCCCACGTATTTATCGACGAGGCGGCGCGAGTGCGTGCGGCGCGCCTCGTCGTTGCGCGACCAGTCGGCGCGGCCGGTGCGCCGGTAGGCGGCGCGCTCGGCCTCCATCTCGAACACTTCGAGAATGCGGCCGTTGCGGTTGTCGAGCACGCGGATGGTGAAGTTGTCGTCGATGCCCTGGCGCTGGATGTACGCCGTGAGCAGATCGCGGAAGGCGTTGAGCACGCGGTAGTGCGCCGAGGCGTCGCTGCCGAGCAGCGGCCCGGCCATGTAGGGCTGGTAGAGCGCGTCGGGGTGGAGCTGGTGCCCCTTGAAGCGGAGCGCGCCGTCGGCGGCGCGCTCCGCAGGGCCGTGAGCGCCGCCCGTGAAGGCGCGCTGCGCCGCCGCCGGGGCGGCCCCGACGAGCAGCGCGAGCGCCGCCGCCAGAGGCAAGCCGCGCCGCCAAGAAAGGGAAAAAATGGGGGGATGCTTCCTCACGCTGCTCTGCCTCCTCTGCTCTGGAAAAAACGCGTCCTCCGGGGTACTGCATAAAACGGGCCGTTTGCGGCGGATCGTATGGGCCGTTCGGCGGGGCCTGCCGCTATTGCACGACCGTCACGGTCTCAGGCACGATGAAGGCCGTGGGGTACTGCGCCGCAAGCTTGCGCAGCGCCTGCTCGGCCGCCGCCCGCGTGGCGAAGTTGCCCACGCGCACGCGGTAGTACGGCTGCTTCCACTGCACGTATACGGGCGCCGTTTTGCCGTTGAGCCCGGCAGGGCGCTGCGCGGGGGGCAGGCTGCGCCACCACGCCGAGACCCGGCTGACCGCCTGATCGGCCTGGGCCTTCTGCGGCGTCTGCTGGATCTGCACCCGGAAGCCCTGCACCGTCCGGCGGCGCGGCGCGGCGGGGGCCTTCTTCGGCGCAGGGGCCGGCGCGGCCGTGGGGGGCTTGCTGCGCTCGGTGGTCTCCTTCGGGCCGGCGCAACCGGCGGCCGTGAGGACCCCCACGATCAGGAATACGTATAAGGCGAGCGTTCTCGTAGCGTGCATACGGGCGTTCTGCGAATATCAGGGAAAGGGACGGGGCGGGCGCGCCCAACCTTTGGGCGGGCGCTTCGGTTCTGGAACGTCGGAGCCCCCCTGCGGCTCGCAGGCCCGCTGCAAAGTTGTTGTACCGTTTCCGCGCGCCGCAGGCTTTTCGTCCGCCGGAGTCCGACTTCATGCGCATCGACCGGTGTGTTTGCTACAACCAGACGTTCGCCGCGCTGCGGCGGACGGCCGAGGAAGGGGGCTGCCGCAGCCTGGCCGCATTGCAGGCGGCCGCGCCGTTCGGGCTGCGCTGCGGCCTCTGCCTGCCCTACGCCCGGCGCATGCTGCGCACCGGCGAGACGGTGTTCCACAGGGTGCTCACCGACCGCGACGAACCCCCCGAGGAGGCTCCCTAAGCCATAGAGCGCCGCGAAGCCGGCCCAGAGCAATCCTCGAAGGAAGTTGCGGTTTCCCTGCTCGGCAAAGGGATGCAGGGTGCAGCGCTCGGCAACCATTGCCGCCGGCCGACGTTGAGGAAGGGTGGTTTTTCCTCATCCCTCAGACGCCGGGCGCCGCATGGGCCGCATCCTCTACATCTTTCCACACCCCGACGACGAGTCGTTCGGGCCGGGGCCTGCCATGGCAAGGCAGGTGCGCCAGGGGCGCCACGTGGCGCTGCTGACGCTCACCGAGGGCGAGGCCACGCAGCAGCGGCACGCCCACGGCTACACCCTGGAGGAGATGGGCGCCGTGCGCCGCCGCGAAATGGCGTGCGTGGCGGCCGTGCTCGGCCTCGGCGACCTTACGGTGCTCGCGCTGCCCGACGGCAAGCTGGCCGACGAGGACCCGGCCGCCCTGGAGGCCGTCATCGAGCGGCACATCCGGCGGCAGCGGCCCGACGTGCTCGTGACGTACCCCGCCCACGGCATCAGCGGCCACCCGGACCACGTCGCCACGCACGCCGCGGTAACGCGCGTCTTTGAGCAGATGCGCGCTGCGGCCCCCGAGGCCGCCCCCCGGCGCCTCGCGTACTTCGTGCTGCCCCCCGCCGCCGACCCGGCGCAGGCCGAAGCCCGCGCGGACCATCTGCAAAGCTCTCCCGAGGCCGCCATCGGCTGCATCACGCCGGTCGATGCCGAGGACCTGGCCCTCGGCGCGCGGGCGCTCGCGTGCTACGAGACGTACCAGGCCGTCGTGGAGGCGCACGACCCCCTGGCTCAGGTCGTCGAGGGGGTGTGCTTCGCGCTCCGGGGCGAGCCGGCGGCGCCGCTGCGGAGCGACCTGCTGGAGGGGCTGGCCTAGCCCCGGCAGGGCGCACGCCTTTTTCGGCGGCGCGTGTAACCTTCGGCGGCGGCCTTACGTCTTATGCACAAACCCGCGGGGGGCCCCTCTGCGGGTTGTTTATTACACCCTTGCCGCTCATCTCGCGCCCGTATGCTGCTTTTCTACTACGCCGTCGTGTTTGCCGCGCTCGCGGCTTCCCCTGCCGCGCGCCAGGCAGGCGACCCGCCGGACTCGGTCGCTTTCAGGCCGCAGATCAAGCCTACGGTGCAGGCGGTCCGGATCGCGGAAAAGGTGACCGTAGACGGCAAGCTCGACGAGCCCTTCTGGCGTACGGCGGTGCGGGTTTCCGGCTTCGCCGAGGTGCAGCCCGGCAACCAGGCGCCCCCTCAGGTCGAGACGGACGTGTGGCTCGCCTATGACGACGAGCATCTGTACGTCGCCTTCCGCGCCTACGACGCGCCGGGCGCCATCCGGGCCACGCGCAGCAACCGCGACGCCATGTTCGACGACGATTGGGTGGGGCTCATGCTCGACACCTACGGCGACGCCTCGCAAGCCTACGAGCTGTTCGTGAATCCCTACGGGGTGCAGGCGGATCTGCTGCGGGCCGGAGGCAACGAGGAAGCGGGCTTCGACATGGTGTTTTACTCGGCGGGTCGCCTGACCCCCGAGGGCTACGACGTGGAAATGGCCGTGCCGTTCAGCTCGCTGCGCTTCCCGCGCGGCGACGCCCACGCCTGGCGGGCCACCTTCATCCGCAACCACCCCCGCGACGTGCGGCGCATCTACTCGTGGGCGACGTTCGATCAGAACAACTCCTGCCTGGAGTGCCAGTTCGGCTTTCTGGAAGGCATCTCGGATGTGCGGCCGGGCTCCAGGCTGCAACTGATCCCGTCGCTGGTGGGCGCCCAAGCCGGCGCCCTCCCCGACAACCGGCCCGAAGCCGCCTTCGACAACGGGCCTGCGCACCTCTCGGCCGGGCTCAATGCCCGCTACGACTTCACGAGCAGCCTTGCGGCCGAGGCCGCCCTGAACCCTGACTTCAGCCAGATCGAGTCGGACGCGGCGCAGATCGACGTAAACACGACGTTTGCGCTGTACTACCCCGAGCGGCGGCCGTTCTTTCAGGAAGGCAGCGATTTGCTGCGCTCGGACCTGGACCTGGTCTACACGCGCGCCATCAACGACCCTGCGGCGGCGGCCAAGGTCACCGGCAAAACCGGCGGCGTCAGCCTGATCTACCTCACCGCCGTAGACGAGAACACGCCGCTCTTGCTGCCCTTCCGCGAGCGCAGCGAAACGCTTCAGGCCGGGCGCAGCGTCTCGAACATCGCCCGGGCGCGCTACAGCTTCAAGGACAACTCCTACGTCGGCGGCTTCGCCACGGACCAGCGGCTGCTCGACGGCGGGGCCGGCTCGGCCGTGAGCCTCGACGGCCGCCTGCACTTCGCCCGCCAGTACAACCTGAGCTTCCAGGCCGCCGCCAGCCGCAGCGCCGAGCCTTCGGACACCACGCTCATCCGCCCCGCCGATTCGTTCCGCTTCGGCGAGCGCACCTCCGCCCTCGACGGCGAGCAGTTCGGCGGCGCGGCCTTCTACGCCGGCCTCGACCGCGAGGCCCGCCATGCCTATTCCTCGGTCAACGTCCTGGCGGTCAGCCCCACGTTCCGGGCGGCCTCCGGCTTCGTCACCCGCAACGACTACACGTCTTTGCGCGCCTACCAGCGCATCAACGTGTTTCCCAAAAACAGCTTCTTCGTGCGCGTCAGCCCCGGCCTGTTCGTACGGCAGCAGTACACGTACGGCGGCGAGCGCCGGCGTTCGCTCGTGGGGCCGCAACTCAACCTCGAACTGAAGGGCCAGACGAACGTGCACCTGCGCTACGAGCGCGGCGACGAACGGTTCAAGAACGTCCACTTCCGGGGCATGAATACGGCCGCGCTGAGCGTCAACACGCAGCCCACCGGCAAGCTGGGCGCGGGCTTCTTTGTCGCCCTGGGCGACGAGATCGCGCGCAACGAGGCGACCCCGCGCCCCGGCCGCGAGCGCAGCGCCGGCTGCTACCTCGACTTCAAGCCGACGCCCCGCCTTTCCATCAGCCCTTCGCTCGACTACGCCACGCTCATCGACCCGGCCACCGACGAGCGGTTCTACGAGGGCGTCGTGGCGCGCACCCGTTTCGGCTACCAGTTCTCGCGCGAGCTGAGCGTGCGCCTGTTCGCGCAGTACAACGGCTTCTCGGACCGCCTGGACCTCGAACCGCTGGCGGCGTACCAGGTCAACCCGTTTACGGTGTTCTACGTCGGCTCGACGCACCACTACAACCAGTTCGACGCGCCGTACGGGCTCTCGCAGTCCGAGCGCCAGTTCTTCTTCAAGGTGCAGTACCTGCTGCAACGGTAGGCGGGCGCGGCGGCCAAGAAAAGCGGTCCGGAGTGCAACATGCAGCCCCGACGCAGGGTACAGGGCCGCATGACAACGACGCTGGAGCATCTCACCGAAGGGCGCGCCGCCGGGGCTGCGCTGCGGCAGGTCGGCGCCGTGGCCGCCGCCGAAGGCATCGAGGCGTACGCCGTCGGCGGAGCCGTGCGCGATTTGCTGCTGGGGCGGCCCTTCACCGACATCGACTTCGTGACGGTCGGCGCCGGCAGCGGCATCGCGCTGGCGCAGGCCGTGGCGCGCGCGGCGGGCGTGCGCACGGCGCACGTATACCCCAACTTCGGCACGGCGGCCGTGCGCCTGCCCGGCGAGGCGGGGCTGACGCTCGAATTCGTGGCGGCGCGCCGCGAGAGTTACCGCAGCGACTCGCGCAAGCCCCTCGTCGAGGAGGCTACGCTGGAGGAAGACCAACTGCGGCGCGACTTTACGATCAACGCGCTCGGCCTGCGCCTGGACGCCGGGCGCTTCGGCGAACTCGTCGATCCGTTCGGGGGCGTCGCCGACCTGGAGCGCCGCACCCTCCGGACGCCGCTGCCGCCCGAGCAGACCTTCGAGGACGACCCGCTGCGCATGATCCGCGCGGCGCGCTTCGCCGCGCAGCTCGGCTTTGCGCTCGACCCGGCCACGGCCGCCGCGCTCCGGACGTGCGCGGCGCGCGTGCAGATCCTCAGCCAGGAGCGCATCACCGACGAGTTGCAGAAGATCATCGGCGCTCCGGCGCCCTCGGTGGGCTTTCTGCTGCTGGAGGAAGGCGGCCTGCTGGCGCACCTCCTGCCCGAGCTGGCCGCGCTCAAAGGCGTCGAGGAGGTGCGCGGACACCGGCACAAGGACAATTTCCTGCACACGCTGCAAGTCGTGGACAACGTAGCCGCCGCCGCCCCCGACGGCGAGGCGAGCCGCTGGCTTCGGTGGGCGGCCCTGTTCCACGACATCGCCAAGCCGCAGACCAAGCGCTTCGTGAAGGGCAGCGGCTGGACGTTCCACGGGCACGAGGACCGGGGGGCGCAGCAGCTTCCGCGCCTGTTCCGGAAGCTGCGCCTGCCCACCGACGAGCGCATGGAGCACGCGCGCGAGCTGGTGCGGTTGCACCATCGCCCCGTCGCGCTCGTGGACGACGAGGTGACCGACTCGGCGGTGCGCCGCCTGCTCTTCGAGGCGGGGGACCGCATCGACGATCTGATGCTGCTCGTGCGGGCCGACATCACCTCGAAGAATCCTGCGCGCGTGCGCCGCTACCTGGCGGCCTTCGACCGGGTCGAAGCCAAGATGCGCGAGGTGGAGGAGAAAGACCGCCTGCGCCATTTCCAGCCGCCCGTGGACGGCCTGGAAATCATGGAGACGCTCGGGCTCGGGCCGGGGCCGGCCGTGGGGCGGCTCAAGGAAGCCGTGCGCGAGGCCATCCTGGAGGGCGAGATCCCGAACGACCACGCCGCCGCCTTCGCTTACCTGATGCAGATCAAGGACGGCGTGCTGGCGGGGCTTAGCGAAGCCGACCTCAGGCCCCGGGGGCGGCGAGGGGCTCCCGAGGCGGCAGAATGAACGGGTAGCGCCCCCCGACGGCGTGCGTGAGCGCGCGGTGCATGCGGCTGATGCGCCGGTAGCGGCGCCAGAAACGGCGTTCGGCGCGGTGGTGCGCCGCCGTTTCCTTGAGGCTGATCTGCTCCAGCCAGAAATCCTCCAGCTCGGCGGCGATCATCTCGTTGAGGATGCCGAGCACGAGCGGCAGGCGTTCTTCGAGGCCGTCGTCGTAGAAGCCGGCGGCGAAGTCGAGCAGCGCGTGCCGCAAATCGTAGTACTGCCCGATGCGCTCGTGGAAGGCTGCGCTCACGAGCGGCAGCCCGGCGGGGGGCACCCGCTTCAGGAAAATGTCGGCGTTGGGCATCTCGACGCCGCCGCGCCGGAAAAACGGCGTGCTCGTATCGACGTAGAGCGGTTCGAGGGCGCCGCCCTCGCCGAGCCGTAGAAACCAGTTGGCCGGGCGCGCGTCGATGCCCGTGGACATGTGGGGCGCGTCGATCTCGTTGCGGTGCCAGATGCGCGCGATGACGCCCAGCAGGGCCCGCACGACGACGGCGGCCGTCTCGTCGGTGCAGCGGCGCAGCAAGGCCGGGGCGAGGCTTTCGGCGGGCTGGCGCTCCTGGACTACATACAGGATGTGCTCGCCGCGCCGGTTGCGCAGCCGCACGCACTGCTGCGCCACGACGGCCGCCCCGAGCTGGTCGGCGAGCACGTACCGGTAGGCGTCGATGGCGCGCTGGTGGTAGGCGCAGCGCTCGGGCGTGGGGAACGGCGGCAATCGCTTGAGCGCGAGTCCGGGCAGCTCGTCCAGGGCAAAAACAACCGAAAGCTGCCCGTGCCCGACGATGCTGATGCGGAAAGGGCCTGCCGTGAGCCGGCCCGGGTCCAGCTCGTTCTCGAAGCGCTCCAGCACGTGCGCGTCGCGCAGCAGCGCAGGGGCGGCGCCGGTCTGGCCGAAGCGCATGGTCGGCGGGGGTTGCGGGGAAAAGGCGGTTTCGGGGAGGCTACGCTTCTTCTTCCTCCGCCTCGGGGCGCACGTCCCAGAGCAGCATCGTCTCGATGTCGATGTAGTCCTCCTCGCCCTCGTCGTCCTGGAAGATGTAGTCTCCGATCTGCTCGCGCTTGGCCGGGGGCACGCGCCGCCACTTCATGCCGTCGCGGCCGGTGAACTCGTCCGGAAACGGGCTCTCGACCTGGTAGGAGGGGTGGTAGGAGCGGTAGGTTTTGGCAGCCTCGTAGAGCGCGGCGCGGCGGGCGCCCGCCTTGGTGGCGCTCACGCCGGTTACCTTGAACGGCGCCACCGTAATCGAAGCCTGGATCAGTTCGTCTTCCCCCTCGGTGTACTCGGGTCGCATTACCTTGAAGTCGTCGGGGTGCGGATATGCGCTGCGTTCGTTAAAGTCGTTCATGACTACGCGGTCGATGATGAAAAAAAGGAGGCGCGCCCTGGCAGGCGGCCGGATGCAATGTACCGAAGCGGTCTCAAAAGTTCGGCCGCAATAGTGAATATCCATGTAATTGCTTGGCCGGAGCGGTTTTCCCGCCCGCGCGGACAATGTACGCCCGGCCGCCCGGGCGGCGTCCCGGCGGCGATATTTTTAGCCCGGCGGCCCCTGCGGGCGGCGTGCAATTTTTTTGAACCGCACTTGCGCGAGGGCGCGCGCCTGATCCAAATTAGCCGCGTACCCGCTGCTCGCCCGGCCGGGCGGACAGGTAACCCTTGTACACTTAGCACGCCCGCTGCCATGAACCCAAAGCCGCCCTTTGACGCTGAAGAGTTGCCTGCCCTGCCCTTCCTGATGGCGCTGGAAGACGACGACGAGGCCCTGGACACCTTCGAGGAGGACGACGAGGTAGACGAATTGGAGGAGTTCGAGGACGAGGACGATGAGGATCTCGACGACGACGACCTCGACGACGACGACCTCGACGATGAGGACGACGACGATTTCGACGAGGAGGAGGAGGATATCCTGGAGGACGAGGATATCTAGTACACCCTGGCCTGCCGTTGCCCGCGCCCTGCGCCGCCGCCCGTTTCGCGGCCGCGCAGGGCGCGCGGCGTTTTGCCGTCCGGCGCTCCCGGCGGCTTGCCGCTGCACCGCCTTCGACGTGACCCGCATGAGGTCCACGCTGCCCCCCCGACGCGCCCTTCGCGCACGTCCCGGGCGGCCGGGTCGCCGCCTCGGCTGTGCTCGGCGCGGCGGCAAACCGCAGCGGCCTTCCAGGCGGCGGCAAGGGGCTGCGGCAGTCCTCGTGTATGAGGCGGCGGCGGAGGAGCGCAGGCGACGCGCTCCGGCTGGACGCGTGGCGTTCGCGTCCCGAGACGGCAAGCTGTCTTGCATAACGGACTATAGCGGAGCCGCGCCCGCGCCCCCGGCGGCGGGGCCCTCAAGGCAGCCTTCCGCCCGCAGCGCTTCCTGCCCGCGAGTCAGCAATTTTCTTCCGCATCGGCGCACGAATAATTCGTTATTGATTTATGAATGATTCCGTTATGCCTGCCTGATTGACGGGCGACTGTGGATAACTTGTTGCCAACTCGGGCGCGGCGGCGGATCCGTGTGGAAACAGGCCTCCGGCGCGTTGAAACGGCCTTTCGGGAGGGTTTGGGGCGCGCGCCGAGAAATTTGTTTTTGAAGAACTTGCTACGGTGCGGCGTGACAATCTTGTGGAAAACCAAGGTTGCGATTGCGTCGTTGGATGGTTTAATTGGTAAGCGCGTAACCAAAGCGCCCTGCCGCGGCGGGGCGGCGCGCGAAGTTCCGTTATTCCCGTAGCAAAAGCACTCCGGGCGCCGCCCGGTCGCCCCGCCCCGGCGGCCCAGCGCGCCCTTTTATTCCAAGCATCAGGAGGCGTCGTATGCCCGTTCACCCATCCAAGTCCGGAGCCCCCGCCGGCAAACCCGAGGAAACCTCCCGGCCGGAAGCGCCGGTCGAGGGCCTCACGATTGACCGTGTGTTTTCGCAGGAGGGGGAGAACCCCTTCGATTCGGTCGAGTGGGAAACCCGCGACGCCGTCATCAAGAGCCATAAGGGCGCAATCGTCTTCGAGCAGAAGGACGTGCAGTTTCCGGTGCTCTGGAGCGGGCTGGCCTCGAACGTCGTCGCCAGCAAATATTTTTACGGCGACCTGAAAAGCGCGGGCGCCTCGCCCGAGCAGGGCGGCCGCGAGCGCTCGCTGCGGCAGCTCATCCACCGCGTCACGCGGACCATCGCCGACTGGGGGACGGCGCAAGGCTACTTCGCCACGCCCGCCGACGGCGAGCGCTTCTACGACGAGCTGACGTGGCTGTGCCTGCACCAGTACGGCGCCTTCAACTCGCCGGTGTGGTTCAACGTCGGCCTGCACCACCAGTACGGCGTCCGGGACAGCGGCGGCAAGCGCATCCACGGCTGGAACCGCGACGAAGGCCAGGTTACGCCCGTAGATCCGTACGTGCAGCCTCAGGCAAGCGCCTGCTTCATCATCTCCGTCGGCGACTCCATCGACGACATCTGGCAGCTCATGGGCGAGAGCGCGCGCCTGTTCAAGTTCGGCTCAGGCGTGGGCGCGGACTGGTCGCAACTGCGCTCCTCGCGCGAGAAGCTCTCCGGCGGCGGCACGCCCTCGGGCCCGGTCAGCTTCATGAAGGTGCAGGACGCGACGGGCGGCACGATCAAGTCGGGCGGCAAGACGCGCCGCGCGGCCATCATGCAAACGCTCAAGGTGTGGCACCCGGACATCATGGAGTTCGTGACGGCCAAGCAAGAGGAAGAAAAGAAGGCGTGGGCCCTCATCGAGCAGGGTTACGACGGCTCGTTCAACGGCCCGGCTTACGGCTCCATCGCCTTCCAGAACGTCAACCAGAGCGTCCGCGTGACCGACGACTTCATGCAGGCGGCCCTTGCGCGGCAGCGTTACGGCCTCAAGGCGGTGCGCACCGGCAAGATCATCGACGAGGTGAACGCGCACGAGCTGCTGCACCTCATCGCCGAGGGCACCTACGTCTGCGGCGACCCGGGCGTGCAGTACGAGGATACGATCCAGCGCTGGCACACCGTCAAGAACAGCGGCCCGATCAACAGCAGCAATCCGTGCGTCACCGGAGACGCCCTGGTAGCCACCGACGCCGGCTTGCAGCGCATCGACAGCCTGCTCGGCGAAACGCCCCGGGTGACCGGATTGGACGGCAAAGAGCACCGCGCCACGCGGGTGATCGAGACCGGCGTAAAGCCTGTTTACCGCCTGCGCACCCGGAGCGGCTTCGAGCTTAAGCTGACGGCCGATCACCGGGTCTGGACCGAGAACCGGGGCGACGTGCCGGCGGCCGAGCTGACGCTGGAAGACTTTGTGCGCCTGCAACCGGCTCCGTTCGGCGCCGGCGCGCTCGACGAGGACCTGGCGACCTACATCGGCTTGCTGCTGGGCGACGGCTGCCTGGCGGACAACACCGGCGCAGCAGCCCAGACCCTGCCGCTGACGAGGAACAAGCAGCTTGAGTGGGGGGTGGCCGAGAAAGCCGCCGAGACGCTCAACCGGTTCGAGCAAAGCCGGAGCCGGTATGAGGCCAGCGTGCGCGAGACCGCAACCTCGGCCAAGGCGACCTGCTGCGCCCCGAACGTCATCGCGCTTGCGTCGGAGTACGCCGTGCTCGACGAAGGCGGCGAAGGGAAGCGCCTGACGCCTGCGGCCATGAAGCTGGACCGCGCCTCGACGAGCGCTTTGCTGAGAGGTCTGTTCACGGCCGATGGAACCGTGGTGGATGTGGGCGAAAAAACGCAGTACGTCGCCCTCGATTCGACCTCGGAAGAACTTTTGCGGCAGGTGCAGCTCTTGCTGCTCAGCTTCGGCATCAAAGCCAAGCTCTACCGAAACCGGCGCGCACTGAGCGGGAAAAGCGGGGTCGGCCTCACGTCGCTGATGCCCGACGGCAAAGGCGGCGTCAGGGAACACCCCGTGCAGCAGACGCACTCGCTCCGCATCACGCGGACGGGCCGGATCGCGTTCGAGCAGGAAATCGGGTTCATGCCGGAGAGCTGCAAGGCCGAGCGGCTGCGCGCGCTCAACCTGCGCGTCTCGGCGCACCGCGACGCGCTGACGGACCGGGTGCAGTCGCTGGAGCTGCTGGGAGAGGAAGTCGTGTACGATCTAACGGAGCCTGTGACGGACCATTTCGTCGCCAATGGGGTGGCCGTTCACAACTGCTCCGAGTACATGCACGTCGATAACTCCGCGTGCAACCTGGCGAGCCTGAACCTGCGCAAGTTCCAGCGCGAGGACGGCTCGTTCGACGTGGCGCGTTTCCGGGCGGCCTCGCGGGTGTTCATCACGGCCATGGAAATCCTCGTGGACAACGCGGGTTACCCCTCGGCGCTCATCGCCCGCAACAGCCACGATTTCCGCCCGCTCGGGTTGGGCTACGCCAACCTCGGCGCCCTGCTCATGGCGATGGGCTTGCCCTACGACAGCAACGAGGGCCGCGCCGTGGCCGGAGCCATCACGGCCATCGAGCACTGCGAAGCCTACGCCCGCAGCGCCGAAATCGCGGCGAACCCGCAGATCGGGCCGTTCCCGGCGTACGCGAAGAACGCCGAGAGCATGCTGGACGTGATGCGCATGCACCGCGACGCCGTCGGGCAGATCCACCCGAGCTGCCCGTCGTATCTCATCGAGGCGGCGCAGGCTTCGGCCGAGCGCATGGTCGCCCTCGGCGAGCGCTACGGCTACCGCAACGCCCAGGCCACCGTGCTGGCGCCGACGGGCACCATCGCCTTCATGATGGACTGCGACACGACGGGCATCGAGCCGGACATCGCGCTCGTCAAGTACAAGCTCCTGGCCGGCAAGGGCGAAGGCATGCTCAAGATCGTCAACCAGACGGTCCGCACGGCCCTGGCGCGGCTGGGCTACGCCGAGAAGCAGCGGCAAGCCATCCTGGAGTACATCGACCAGAACGATACCATCGAGGGCGCGCCCGGCCTCAAGCCGGAGCATCTGGCCGTGTTCGACTGCGCCTTCAAGCCGTTCAAGGGCACGCGGGCCATCGGCTACAACGGCCACATCCGCATGATGGCCGCCTGCCAGCCCTTCATCTCGGGCGCCATCTCGAAGACGGTCAACATGCCCGAGGACTCGACGGCCGAGGACATCAGGGACGTGTACGTCGAGGGCTGGCGGCTGGGGCTGAAGGCCGTGGCGATCTACCGCGAGAACTCGAAGCGCAGCCAGCCGCTCTCGACGAGCCAGGGCGGCAACACGAAGGGCAAAACCGCCGCCGGCGACGGCGTGGCAAGCGCCGAGGCCCCGACGATAGCGGACGAGCCCGCCGCCGAACGCGTCATCGAGAAAATCGTCTACAAGCCGGCGCGCAAGCGGCTGCCCGACGAGCGGCCTTCGCTCACGCACAAGTTCTCGATTGCCGGCCACGAGGGTTACCTGCACATCGGCCTCTACCCGGATACGAAGATGCCGGGCGAGATCTTTATCACGATGGCGAAAGAGGGCTCGACGATCTCGGGCATGATGGACGCCTTTGCGACGAGCATTTCGATTGCCTTGCAGTACGGCGTGCCGCTCGAAGATTTGTGCGCCAAGTTCAGCCACATGCGCTTCGAGCCGAGCGGCTTCACGAACAACCGCCGGATCCCGATTGCCAAGTCTATCATGGATTACATCTTCCGCTACCTCTCGCTCAAGTTCCTGGGCATGGAGCGCGGAGAGCCTGCGGAGCACCCGGCCGACCCGGTGGCCGCCGAAGTCAGCGCCGCCGGACCGGCGCTCGACGAGCAGCAGATGGAGATCCCGTTCGTCAAGCCGGTCGCCGAACCGGATGGGCTGGTCGGGGCGACCGTCGAGGCGTTCATGAAAGCCGCCGAACGGGCGGAGGCGGCCGCCGGCGAACGCCCCGCCGCGGCCTTCCAGAACCAGGCCGACGCGCCGGCCTGCCCCAACTGCGGCTCGATCACGGTGCGCGCCGGAAGCTGCTACTCGTGCCCCAACTGCGGCTCGACGAGCGGCTGCGGCTGAGCCGGGCGCGGCGTTCCTGGTAGGTCAGGGGGGCGGCGCCGGCAAGGCGGCGCCCCCCAACCATTTCGTCCGGCGGCGACCCCGCCACAAACCATTACCCCCATGTCCGACATCGACCGCGCCGTGGAGATTGCCGTCGGCGCGCACAAAGGCCAGACCGACAAGCACGGGCAGCCCTACCTCCTGCACCCGCTGCGCGTCATGGCGATGCTGGGCACGCCCGAAGGTATGATGGCCGGCGTGCTGCATGACGTGGTCGAAGACAGCGACGCCTGGACCATCGAGGCGCTGGCGGCCGAGGGCTTCCCCGAGGCCGTCGTGCAGGCCGTGGACCGGCTGACGCGCCGCGCCGGCGAGCCCTACGACGACTTCATCCGCCGCATTCAGCCGGACCCGCTCGCGGTGCAAGTCAAGCTGGCCGATCTGCGCGACAACATGGACGTGCGGCGCTGGCGGCGCGTCGGCGATCAGGATCTGGAGCGCCTCTCGCGCTACCACCGCGCCTGGCGTACGCTCGCTGCTCAGGTCGGCGAAGCGCGCTGAGGCCGCGCGTGGGATCGATAGGCGCCGCGTCCGCTTAGCCTAGCTGGAGCGAGCTTGCCGTGGATACACAGGCTTGCGGCGTTCCGCACCTTCAGCGCGGCGGTTCAGGCTCGCATGTCTGCGGAGCGTTCAGCAGGCATAAACAGGCGCAGGTACTCGTCGAAAACGAACTGACGGTTGCGGCGGAAGCCGGTGGCTTCTTTCAAGAGGCCGAGTCGGCAAAGGTCTTCGGCAAGGCGGTTAGCGGTTTGATGGGTCACCTCCAGGTGCTCGGCTAGGTCGTTTACGGTGACCACAGGGCGGCGGTAAAGCAGCGAAAGGGCATGGCGGGGCCCCCCGGCGCGGCGCCCTAGTCTAAGCACGCGTCCTTCAACTTCGGTCCGTAAGGCAAGGATAGACTGAAAGGTCCGCGCTCCAAGGCGAGCCGTCTCGCGAATTGCTACCAGGAAGAAGCGAAGCCAGTGGCCGACATCGTTCGTGGCGCGTACAACCGTGAAAGCATCGTAGTACGCCTCGCGGTGGCGTTCGAAGTAGTCGGAGAGGTATAGGGAAGGCTTGGCGAGCAGCCCGTTCGAGATCAGATATAGCGTGATGAGCAGCCGCCCGATGCGGCCGTTGCCGTCGAGGAAAGGGTGAATCGTCTCGAATTGGTAGTGGCTCAGCGCGATGCGCACGAGATGCGGCACATCAATGGCGTCGTTGTGCCAGAACCTTTCGAGATCGGCCATCAAGGCGGGTACGTCTTGGTGGGGCGGCGGGATAAAGAATGCATCGGCCAGGGTTGATCCTCCGGTCCAGTTTTGGCTGCGCCGCCACAGCCCCGGGGTTTTGCGCTTCCCCCGGACCCCCTGCATCAAGGTGTGGTGCGTACTGCGCAGAAGCCGGTTCGACAAGGGCAAGGTCTTCAGGGCCGCAGTCGCTTCGTGCATGGCCTGGATATAGTTCTGCACTTCCTGCCAGTCATCGCGGCGCTCCGGGTCGATTTCTTCCAAGGGGCGCAGGGCCTCATCGATGTTGGTCTGCGTACCTTCGATGCGGCTGGACTCGCTGGCTTCCTTGACGACGTGAAGGCCGATGAAAAGGTCGATATCCGGTACGATCAGCGCGTACGCATTCAGTTCGCCGAGGGCCCGGGTGGCGTCCTCAAGGAGCGTATTCACACGGGGGTCCGCCCACGTCCACGGATGGTTGATGAGCGAAGGGATAAAAGCGTCGTAATTGTGCTGCCGGACGTATTGACCGGCGTGGTAGTCTCTGATATCCACAGGTCAGCCCGCCTGCCCTAAAAAGGCCTTATGTAAAAAATCCTGATTTTCTTTACATAAGGAATTCCTTATGTAAAAAACAAAGGGGGTTTCTCAAAAGGTTCTCTTGTCAGGCTGCCCCGCTACGGGGAGGCTCTCATACAAAAGCAAAGCCCTCTCCCCAGCAAGAGGAAGAGGGCTTTCGGTGCAAACCTTGCAGATCGTTATGACGCCTGAGCTGCTGCGCGCCAACGGCCAATCGCGCCTGTACATTCTATGTGTGGGCCCTACTGGATTTGAACCAGTGACCTCTCGCGTGTGAGGCGAGCGCTCT
>CBDTTW010000017.1:0-26937 GCA_965363675.1 uncultured Rhodothermaceae bacterium | reverse complement strand
CCGGGCGCTGCGCCCGCCTGAACGCGGCCCCGCCGCCCCAAACCCCGGCGCCCCTATGCCCCGCCTACTGCTGATCTTCTGCCTGCTGCTCCTGGCCGCCTGCGACCGCCGGAGCGGCTACGACGCCGACCTTGCCGAGGAGCACCGCCACGACGCCCCCGTGCCCTCCGGCGCCGTCGGCGTGGAGCCTGCCGCCGGCGTGCGCACCGCCGAGCCCGCCTACTACGGCGCCGTGCGCGGCTACTACGCCGCCCCGGCCCGCCCCGACTCGCTCGCGCGGGCGCTCGGGCGCGCCCCCGGCGACACCCTGCTGCCCGGCCTGATCGTCATCCACGAGTGGTGGGGGCTCAACGACAACATCCGCGCCGCCGCCCGCCGCCTTGCCGGCGAGGGCTACCGCGTTCTTGCCGTGGACCTCTACAACGGCGCCCCGGCCGCCGCCACGCCCGAGGAGGCCCGCGCCCTCGTCGGCGCCTCCATGCAAGACATGCCCGCGCTCCGCGAGAACCTGCGCGCCGCCTACCGCTACCTCGCCGCTCCCGCCGCCGAAGTCCGCGTCGGCGTGCTCGGGTGGTGCTACGGCGGGCGCATGGCGCAGGAAGCCGCTTTTGCCCTGCCCGACCGGCTGGGCGCCGCCGTCATCTACTACGGCGCTCCCGTGCTGGCCCGCGAGCGCCTGGCTGCGCTGCGCATGCCCATCCTCGGCCACTTCGGCGCCGACGACGGCAGCATCCCGCTCGACTCGGTGCGCCTGTTCGAGCAGACGTTGCGCGGCCTCGACCGCTCCGTCGAGATCCACGTTTACGACAGCGCCGGGCATGCCTTCGCCAACCCCAGCGGGCGCAACTACCAGCCCGAGGCCGCCGAAGCCGCCTGGGAGCGCACCCTTGCTTTCCTGCGCCGCACGCTGCAAGCGGCCCCCTGAACCCACACCCCCGGATCATGCCGAGCTTCCCCCCGCTTCAGAACGACCTCGTCCTGCGCGCCGCCCGCGGCGAGCCCGTCTCGCGCACGCCCGTCTGGATCATGCGACAGGCCGGGCGCTACCTGCCCGAGTACCGCGCCCTCCGCGCCGAAGAAGCCTTCTTCGACCTGGTGCGCTCGCCCGAGCTGGCGACCGAGGCCACGCTTCAGCCGCTCCGACGATTCGACCTCGACGCCGCCATCATCTTCTCCGACATCCTCGTCGTGCCCCAAGCCCTCGGACTGGAAGTGCGCATGACGCCCGGCGCCGGACCCACCTTTCCCGAGCCGCTCGCCGGCCCCGACGACCTGGCCCGCCTCCGCCGCCCCGACGCCCGGCGCGACCTCGGCTACGTGCTCGACGCGCTCACGGCGACGCGCCACGCCCTCGGCGGCCGCGTCCCGCTGTTCGGCTTCTGCGGGGCCCCCTGGACGCTCATGGCCTACATGATCGAGGGCGGCGGCAGCAAAACCTTCAGCCGCAGCAAAGCCTGGCTCTACCGCTTCCCCGACGAGAGCCACGCCCTGCTCGGGCTGCTTACGGAGGCGCTCATCGACTTCCTGATGGCCCAGATCGAGGCAGGCGCGCAGATCGTGCAAATCTTCGACACGTGGGCCGGACTGCTCAGCCCCGACCAGTACGCCGCCTTCTGCCTGCCCTACCTTCAGCGCATCGGCGACGCCCTGGAGGCCGCCCGCCCCGAGGCCCCGCGCGTGCTCTTTGCCCGGGGCGCGCATGCCATGCTCGGGCGCCTGGCGGATTTGCCCTACCACGTCCACAGCCTCGACTGGACCGCCGACCCCGCCGTCGCCCGCGCCGCCGCCCAGGGCCGCTGCGCCCTGCAAGGCAACCTCGACCCGTGCGCCCTCTACGCCGCCCCCGCCGCCATCCGCGCCCATACGCGCCGCATGCTCGAATCGTTCGGCCCGTGGGGCTACATCGCCAACCTCGGCCACGGCCTGCACCCGGACCACGACCCCGAGCACGTCGGCGCCTTCGTCGATGCCGTGCACGCGGAGTCCGAAGCCCTGCTGCGCGCCCTCGCCACGGCAGGCTGAGGGGGGCGCCCCCGGATTCGTATCTTACCCGCTGCACCCATTCACCCGCCTAGAACCGCATTCTTTTGAGCGACCAGAAAATCATCTTCTCGATGTGGGGCGTAAACAAGGTTTACAAGCCCAACAAGCAAGTCATCAAAGACATCAGCCTCTCGTTCTTCTACGGAGCCAAGATCGGCGTGCTCGGCCTGAACGGCTCGGGCAAAAGCACCCTGCTGCGCATCATCTCCGGCGAGGACAAAGACTTCAACGGCGACCTGAGCGCCCAGAAAGGCATCACCTTCGGCCGCCTCGCACAGGAACCCACGCTCGACCCCGACAAGACCGTCCGCGAGATCGTGGAAGAAGGCGCCGCCGAAAGCGTGGCCCTGCTCCGCGAATACGAAGCCGTGAGCAACGCCTTCGCCGACCCCGACGCCGACTACGAGGCGCTCATGGAGAAGCAGGCCCGTCTCCAGGACCGCATCGACCAGACGGGCGCCTGGGACCTCGACGCGCGCCTCGAAATGGCGATGGACGCCCTGCGCTGCCCCCCCGGCGAGACGCCCGTCCGCGTGCTCAGCGGCGGCGAGCGGCGGCGCGTGGCCCTCTGCCGGCTGCTGCTCCAGAAGCCCGATGTGCTTTTGCTCGACGAACCTACCAACCACCTCGACGCCGACTCGGTGCGCTGGCTCGAACAGCACCTGGCCCAGTACGAGGGCACCGTCATCGCCGTCACGCACGACCGCTACTTCCTCGACAACGTCGCCGGCTGGATCCTCGAACTCGACCGGGGGCACGGCATCCCGTTCAAAGGCAACTACACCTCCTGGCTCGAACAGAAGCACGCCCGCCTTGCCTCCGAGGAGCGCCAGGCCGGCAAGCAGCAGAAAGCCCTCGAAAAGGAACTCGCCTGGATCCGCACCAGCCCCAAAGGCCGCCACGCCAAAAGCAAGGCCCGCATCACCCAGTACGAACAGCTCTTGGAGGACCGCCCCGAGCTGCGCGAGGAGGAGATGGAAATCTTCATCCCGCCCGGCCCGCGTCTGGGCAACATCGTCATCCAGGCCGAGGGCGTCGGCAAAGCCTACGGCGACCGCGTGCTCTACGAGGACCTGACGTTCTCGCTGCCGCCGGGCGGCATCGTCGGCATCATCGGGCCGAACGGCGCGGGCAAGACCACGCTGTTCCGCATGATCACCGGCCGGGAAACCCCCGACGCCGGCCGGATTACGATAGGCCCCACGGTTACGCTCGGCTACATCGACCAGGACCGCCCGCTCGACGACGCCAAAAACATCTGGGAGGAAATCTCCGGCGGCAGCGATCTGCTCCAGGTAGGCGCGCGCACCGTCAACAGCCGCGCCTACGTCTCGCGGTTCAACTTCGCCGGCAGCGACCAGCAGAAAAAGGTCGCCGAGCTTTCCGGCGGCGAGCGCAACCGCGTCCACCTCGCCAAGATCCTCAAGGAGGGGGCCAACGTCCTGCTGCTCGATGAGCCCACGAACGACCTGGACGTAAACACCCTGCGCGCGCTCGAAGAAGCCTTGCAGACGTTCGCCGGCTGCGCCGTCATCATCTCGCACGACCGCTGGTTCCTCGACCGCATCGCCACGCACATCCTCGCCTTCGAGGACGACGCCCGCGTGGTCTGGTTCGACGGCAACTACGCGCAGTACGTGCAGTACCGCAAGGACGTGCTTGGCCTGGACGACCAGCCGCACCGCATGAAATACCGCCGTATGGCGCGCCAGTAGATGACCCTCGACGACCTCCGCACCGCGTGCCTGGGCAAGCCCGGCGCCGCCGAGGAAATGCCCTTCGGCCCGGACGTGCTCGTGTTCAAGGTGGGCGGCAAAATCTTTGCTTTGCTCAGCCTGACGGACCTGCCCCCCACCGTCAGCCTCAAGTGCGACCCCGAGCGCGCCGCCGAGCTGCGCGCGCAGTATACCGCCGTCGCGCCGGGCTACCACCTGAACAAGCGCCACTGGAACACCGTCCGCCTCGGCGGCGACGCGCCCGGGGCGCTCGTGCGCGAACTCATCGACCACTCGTATGCGCTCGTGCGGCAGGCGCTGCCGCGCGCCGTTCGGGAGGCCCTTCCGTGACGCCCGAGGTCCTTTACCTCGACAACCATGTGCTCGTCGTCGTCAAGCCGGCGGGCGCGCCCGTCCAGGCCGACCGCACCGGCGACCCGGACGTGCTCACCGAAGCCAAGCGCTTCGTCCGCGCGCGCTACGGCAAGCCGGGCGAGGTGTACCTGGGCCTCGTCCACCGCCTCGACCGGCCGGTCTCCGGCGTGCTCGCCCTGGCGCGCACGTCCAAGGCGGCGGCGCGCCTCTCCGAGCAGTTCCGCACGCGCACCGCCGACAAGCGGTACCTGGCCGTTGCCGAGGGCATGACCGGCGCCGGAGGCACGCTCACCGACTACCTCGTGAAGGCGTACCCCGAGGTCGCGCGCGTGCCCCCCGGCACGCCGGGGGCGCAGCGGGCCGTGCTGCACTGGCGGCGCCTGGCCGCGTTCGGCGGCCTGAGCCTGCTCGACATCCGGCTCGAAACCGGCCGCCCGCACCAGGTGCGCGTGCAACTGGCAGGCATGGGCCACCCGATCCTCGGCGACTTCCGGTACGGCGCGCGCGCGCCCCTCGACGGGCGCTGCCTGGCTCTGCACTGCTACTACCTCGGCCTGGAGCATCCTACGCTGCGCGTCCGGATGGGCTGGTCGTGCCCGCCGCCGCCGACGTGGGAAGGGCGCTTCGCCGCCGAGACGGCGGCGCTGCTGGGCGCGCTGCCGGCCGCCGGCTAAAACGCGTCGTCGGCGCTGAGCGCCTCGATAGGCGTCAGCAGCAAATTCCGGAACTCGACCTCCGCGCCCTCGGCTTGCAGCGCGATCTGCCCCTCCGATACGGTCGCGTCGTAGCCGTAGTTCACCAGGTCTCCGTTGACCCACACCTTGACCGCATTCCCAACCACCTCCACGACCATCGCATTCCACTCGCCGAGCGGCTTTTCAGAGCCGTCGGTCAGGTTCAGGATGCGGCGCGCCTTGTCCTCGCTGACGCCCCACGTCTCTTTCGGACCGCGCCGCTCGACCTCGTTCGGCACGCGGATGTCCTCTTGGATGCACCAGAAGTCGCCTGCGTCCTCGTGCATCATCTGCACCTCGATGGAAGCCGGAAACATGCCGTAGAGCGCGCGCGGCGTCGAGGCGTGCACCAGCACCCCGCAGTTGCCCGGCTCGCCGGGGAAGCGGTACTCGTAGGTGAGGCGGTAGTTGCGGTGCGAGGCGTCCGTGATGAGGTGGCCGTTGGGCGTGCCCAAGCTCACGAGCAGGCCGTCGCGGACGATGAAGGGCGTGCGGGCCGTCCGGTTCGTGTCCAGCTCGGGGGCGTCCACATGCCAGCCCGTGAGGTCGCGCCCGTTGAAGAGTTCGATGGGTTTCGGGGCGGGAGCGCAGGCGTACAGCAGCGCCGGCAGCATACACAGCATCCAGAGAGCGCGCATAGCGGAGGGGCGAAAAAGTCTTTAGGCCGGCGGCGGGCGCGGCCTCAGAACCCGCGCCCGCCGCCGGGGTTTACGACAAGGTACACACGTTCGAACCGCCCGAACCATGCTCGACGACGCCCGGCGCGCCGATGTGCTAAAAAATCATCCGCGCGAGGACCTTGCCCTCGGGCTGCGCATGCAGCGCTTCGCCGCAGCGCTCCAGGATGCCATCTGCCGCCGCCTGGAGCGCTGCGAACCCACCGCCCGCTTCAGCGCCGACCCGTGGGAGTACCACGCCGGGCGCGGCGGCGGCCTGACCCGCGTCATCGAGGGCGGCGCCGTCTGGGAGAAAGGCGGCGTCAACACGTCGGCCATCTACGGCGACCGTTTGCCGCTCTCGGAAGGCCCCGCGCGGCCGTTTTTTGCGACGGGCATTTCGCTCGTGCTGCATCCGCGCTCGCCGCACGTGCCCACGGTGCACGCCAACTTCCGGTACTTCGCCCTCGGCGAGGACCTGCTGCGCCCCGAAGCCCAGTGGTTCGGCGGCGGCGCCGACCTGACGCCTTGCTACCCCGTGCTCGAAGACGTGCAGCACTTCCACCGCGCCTGGCAGCAGGTGTGCGCGCGCCACGGGCAGGTGAGCTACGCGGCGCTCAAGGCCGCCTGCGACGCCTACTTCTACCTGCCGCACCGCGGCCAGTGCCGGGGCGTCGGGGGGATCTTCTACGACCGACTCGATTTGCACCCCGAGGACGCGTTCCACTTTACCCGCCTGGCTGGGCGCGCCTTCCTGCCGGCCTACCTCCCCATCGCCGAGCGCCGCAGAAGCCGGCCCTACGGCGAGCCGGAGCGCCGCTATCAGGCCGTGCGCCGCAGCCGCTACGCCGAGTTCAACCTGGCCTACGACCGCGGCACCCGCTTCGGCCTCGAAACGGGCGGGCGCACCGAAAGCATCCTGATGAGCCTGCCGCCCACGGCGGCGTGGCCCTACGACTGGCGCCCCGAGCCCGGCAGCGCCGAGGAGGCCGCCGAGCGCTTCCTGCAACCTGCCGACTGGCTCGGCGCCGACGCCCTGCCCTCCGAACCGGCATAACCGCCGCCTGCGCGCACGGCTTCTACCGCGCCCCGCATTCACGCAAAAACCACACGCCCGGCCGGGACCCCCGGCTCCCTCCGACGTTACATGTGCTCCGCAAGATGCCCTTCAAGTAGTGTTGGTGAAAACTTCAAGCCTTCTCCAAACCGGCTTGACGCAAGGGTTCTATCTTTCGGCAACGTGCCTTGGCCTATTGACCTGGACCGGTTTCCTGCATGACACCACGCGAGTTTCTGAAAACCTACCGCTATGACAATCGCCTCGTCACGGGGCGGTTCTTCAGCGCAGACCCGTTGCCGCTCCAGAAAGGCGACCGGGTGGGCGTCGTGCTGCTCAACCTCGGCGGACCGGACAAGATCGCGGACGTAGAGCCGTTCCTCTACAACCTGTTCATGGACCCCGCCATCATCGACATTCCCATCGGCGGGGTGTTTCGGCATCTGCTGAGCCGGTTCATCAGCAAGACCCGCGCGAAGAAGGTCGGCAAGGACTACGAAGTCATCGGCGGCGGCTCGCCCATCAACCGCCTCACGCGCGAGCAGGCCGACGCGCTCGAACGCCGCCTGAACGAGCGCTACGGCGCCGAGCACGACGTGACGTTCCGCACGTACATCGCCATGCGCTACTGGCATCCTACGTCGGAGGAAGCCGCCGCCCAGATGCAGCGCGACGGCATCGACAAGGTGGTGCTGCTGCCGCTGTATCCGCACTACTCCAAGACCACCTCCGGCGCCTCGTTCCTCTACTGGCAGCGCCTCGAAGAGGCCGGCGAAATCCCGCGCCGGCCTACCACCTGCGTCTACGAGTACGCCGCCCATCCGCGCTTCGTGCGCGCCCTCTCCGAGCGCATCGACGAGGGCCTCCAGCGCTTCCCGCGCGAAGTCCGCGCCGAGGCGCACCTGCTCTTCTCGGCGCACGGCACGCCCGTCCGCGAGATGAAGGAGCGCCGCGACCCGTACTGCTGCCTCGTCCACAGCACCGTGGACCAGGTGATGGCGCTGCGCGGCCACGACCGCCCGTTCCACGTCGCCTTCCAGAGCAAGGTCGGCCCGGCCGAGTGGCTCACGCCCAGCACCCCGGACAAGCTGCACGAGCTGGCCGAAAGCGGCGCCAAGACCGTGCTCGTCGTGCCGGTGGCCTTCGTCACGGACCACATCGAGACGGCCTTCGAGCTGGACGTGGAGGTGCGCGCCGAGGCTGAAGAGGCCGGCATCCGCCACTACGAGGTCACCTCGGGGCTCAACTGCCACCCGCTATTCATCGAGGCGCTGGCCGAGGCCGCCGCCGTGCAGCTTCAGCTTCCGTTCGCCGCCTCCGGCGACGGCGCCGACCGCCCGGCCGCCGGCGGCCAGGACCGCCTGCCGCGCTTCAAAAGCTCGGAACGCTGCACGCGCTGCCACCAGTGCGAGCACATCACCGAAGCCCGCCGCTGGGACGCCGCGTTCCTTCCGGAGAACGCGCCCCCGCCGGAGCAGCAAGCGTGACCATGCACGACGAGGCTACGGACCACCTGCTCCGGACGTTCGCCGCGCTCGACCCGGCCGAGGCCGTGCTCGTCGTCGGGGACGTGGCCGCGCCCGAGGCGGCGCTGCTGGCGCGCCTCGGCTTCCGGCTTGCCACGCACCGCCGGGCCGAGCCTGCCCTGCCCTGGCCCGACGCCTGCTTCGGGTGGGTGGTGCTGCGCCTCGGCGCGCCGCCGCCGCTCGGGCTGCCCGCCGAGTGCCGGCGCGTGCTCCGCCCCGGCGGCTGGCTTTTCTGGACGGCGCCCGCCGAGGCGGCGCCTGCCCTGCGGCCCTCGGAGGGCCTGGCCGAGGCTGAAGCGCCCCGGCTGCGCCGCAGCCCTGCCGCCCCCGTCCTGCAAGGCATCCTGCGCCGCGTAGAGCCGGGCGTCCCCGCCTGAACGGCCGTATCTTGGCGCCGCCGTGTGCGCCTAACCCTTACCCCTGCGACATGAACACTTCCGAGAGCGCCCGGCTGTTCGCCGAAGCGCAGCAGTACATCCCCGGCGGCGTCAACTCGCCCGTGCGCGCCTTCAAAAGCGTCGGCGGAACGCCCCGCTTCATCCGCCGCGCCGAGGGCGCCTACGTCGAGGACGCCGACGGCAACCGCTACGTCGATTACGTCGGGTCGTGGGGGCCGATGCTCTTCGGGCATGCCGACCTCGACGTGCAGCGCGCCGTGGCCCAGGCCGCCGCCGACTCGACTTCGTTCGGCGCCCCGACGGCCATCGAAGTCAGCGTCGCCGCGCTTGTCTGCGAACTGGTGCCCTCCGTCGAGCGCGTGCGCATGGTCAACAGCGGCACCGAGGCCACCATGAGCGCCGTCCGCCTGGCGCGCGGCTTCACCGGGCGCGAGAAGATCATCAAGTTCGAGGGCTGCTACCACGGCCACGCCGACTTTTTCCTGATCGCCGCCGGCAGCGGGGCGCTCACCTTCGGCGTGCCCAACTCGCCGGGCGTCACGGCCGGCTGCGCCGCCGATACGCTCGTGGCCCGCTACAACGACGCCGCCGACGCCGCCCGCCTCGCCCGCGAGCACGCCGGCGAGGTGGCCTGCATCATCGTCGAGCCGGTGGCCGGCAACGTGGGCTGCATCCCGCCCGAGCCCGGCTTCCTGGAGGGCCTGCGCCGCCTCTGCGACGAGGAAGGCATCGTGCTCATCTTCGACGAGGTGATGACCGGCTTTCGGCTGGCGCGCGGCGGCGCCCAGGAGCGCTACGGCGTGCTGCCCGACCTGACCACGCTCGGCAAAATCATCGGCGGCGGCTTGCCCGTGGGCGCCTACGGCGGGCGCCGCGACCTCATGGAGTACGTCTCGCCCGTCGGGCCGGTGTACCAGGCCGGCACGCTCTCCGGCAACCCGCTTGCCATGCACGCCGGCTACGCCACGCTCCGTAAGATCGCCGACGACGCCGGCCTCTACGACCGCCTCGAAGCCTACGGCCAGGCCCTCGACGCGGGCGTGCGCGCGAACCTCGCCGCCGCCGGGCTGGAGGGCTACACCACGCGCGTCGGCTCGATGGCGAGCCTGTTCTTCACCTCGGAGCGGGTCACGGACTACGCCTCCGCCCTCACCTCCGATGCGGCGCGCTTCGGGCGGTATTTCCACGCCATGCTGCGGCGCGGCGTGTACCTGGCGCCCTCGCAGTTCGAGGCGTACTTCTTCGGGACGCGCCACGGCGAGGCCGAACTGGAGCACACGCTCCGGGCGCAGCGCGAAGCCCTGGAGGAAAGCGCCGCCTGAGCCTAGCCCGCCCTGGCCGGCCCCCGGAACAGCAGCACCCCGTAGAGGGCGGCTCCGTAGGCGAGCACGCCGAAAAGCGCCCAATACGCCGCCCCCGGCCCCGCCGGCCACCGGTCCGCCAGCACGACGGCGCTGACGAAGGCAAACATCTGGTTGCCCAGCACGACCGCGCGCCCGTAGATGCCCCCGAGCGGGGCATGCCGGACGATCCAGTTGGCGGCCCCAAAGCCCAGGAGCGCCGCGCCGTAGAGCTGCGCGAACAGGTAGCCCTCCGCCGCCCCGGCTACGCCCGCGCCCAGCGCCTCGGGCGCCCACAGCAACCCCGCGCCCGCCGCCAGGAGCAGCACGGCATACGCAGCGACCAGGATGCGCGTCGGCATGGGGGCTTCCTAGCCTCGGCGTTTGCGCTCGGGGCCCCGCCGCCCCCGCCCCGCCCCGCCGCCCTTGCTTTCGGCGCGCTCGGGCTTGTCGGCCAGCGCCAGGTCTACCTCGCGCGTCTCGACGTTGGCCGCCGCCACCGTCACCCGGTGCGGATCGCCCAGCCGGAACGTGGCGCCCGTGTGCCGCCCGATGAGGCGGTACGTGCGCTCGTCGTACTCGTAGTAGTCGTCGTCCAGATCGCGGACGTGCACCATGCCCTCGACCAGCAGCTCCGTGATCTCGATGTAGATGCCGTACTTCGTCACGCCGCTCACCACGCCGTCGAACGTCTCGCCGACATGGTTGCTGATGTATTCGACCAGCTTCAGCTTTACCGACTCGCGCTCGGCCTCGGCGGCGGCCTTTTCCTTGCCCGAGCAGTGGGCGCACCGCGTCTCCAGCGCCTCCACGTCGGCGGGGCCGCCGCCGGCGAGGTAGCGCTTCAGGAGGCGGTGCACCATCAGGTCGGGGTAGCGCCGGATCGGGCTGGTGAAGTGGCTGTAGTGCGGAAACGAAAGCCCGTAGTGCCCGATGTTGTTCGTCGAGTAGCGCGCCTTCGCCATCGAGCGCAGCGCGGCGTCCTCGATCACGGTCTCCTCGGGCTTGCCCTTGATCTCCGTGACGAGCTTGTTGAGCGCCTGCGAGGTGATCTTGCCCTCGCGCACCTCGACCTTGTAGCCGAAGGCGCGCACATAGTCGGCCAGCCGCTGGATGCGCTCGGCGTCGGGCAGGTCGTGGATACGGTAGACGAAGGGCAGCCCGCCGCGCCGCGTGGCGGCGTCTTCGGTGACGGTGCGGTTCGCCAGCAGCATGAACTCCTCGATGAGGCGGTTGCTGGCCTGGCGCTGCTTGCGGTAGACGCGCACCGGCGTGCCGTCGTCGTCCAGCTCTACCTTCACCTCGGGCAAATCGAAGTCTACCGAGCCTTCCTCCATGCGCCGCGCCGTGAGCGTGCGGGCCAGGCCGGCGGCCCTCTCCAGGTCGGGGGCCAGCGCATGCCCCGGCGCCCGCCCCTCGATGACCTCCTGCGCTTCCTCGTAGGTGAACCGGTAGACCGACCGGATCACCGTCTCCTCGATGCGGCAGGCGGCCACCTTGCCTTTGGGCGACACGTTCATAATGCACGAGTACGCCAGCTTATCCTCGTGCGGGCGCAGCGAGCAGACGCGGTTGGAGAGCTTCTCCGGCAGCATCGGGATCACCCGGTCCACCAGGTACACGCTCGTCGCGCGCTCGTACGCCTCCCGGTCGAGCGCCGAGCCTTCGGGCACGTAGGCGCTCACGTCGGCGATGTGCACGCCCAGCTCGAAGTGCCCGTCCGGCAGCGCCTCGATGTGGACGGCGTCGTCGAAGTCGTTGGCATCGACGGGGTCGATGGTGAAGATGCGCTTGCTGCGCAAATCGAGGCGGCGGCGCACCTCGTCGGCGGGCGGCTCCTCGGGGATGGCTTCGGCCTCGGCCAGCACGTCGTCGGGGAAGCCCGCGCGCACGTCCATGCTCATGGCCAGGGCCAGCACGCGCACCGCCGAGTCGTCGGCGCGCCCGATCACCTCCAGTACGCGCCCCTCCGGCGACGCCTTGCGGTCTTCCCACCGGTCGATCGAGGCCACCACCTTGTCGCCGTCCTGCGCCCCGCCCGTATCGTCGGCCGGGATGTACACGTCCTGCCCCACGCGCCGGTCGTCCGGCACGACGGCGGCAAACCGCCCGACCTTTTTGAACGTGCCGACGACCTTGTTGCGCCGGCGCTCCAGCACCTCCAGCACCTCGCACTCGCGGCGCCGGTCGCCGGCGGCCGGGGCTGTCAGGCCCACCTGCACCAGGTCGCCGTCGAGCGCGGTGCCCATGTCCGACTCGCGCACGTACAGGTCCTCCTCGACGCCCTCGACCTGCACGAACCCGAAACCCTGGCGCGTCACGCGGAGGATGCCTTCCATGCGCGTCGGGGCGCGCTTGTAGGCGAAGCGCCCGCCCTTGGCCTGGCTGACCAGGCCGCGCTCGTCCAGCCCCGAGAGCACTTCGCTGAACTGCCGGTAGGTCTTGTTGTCCGAGTAGCCCAGCTCACGCGCCATGTCCTTGGGGCGGTACGCCTTGTGGCCGTTGTTGCGCAGCAGCCGAATGACCTCACGCTCGATGTCCTGGTGGGTCCGCGCCGGGGCGGGAGGTTTAGGGGAAGCCATAACGAATGCGGAATAGAAGAATCGGCGGCGCCGAGGAAATAGAGTAGCCCGTATGATACGACATTCGTTCCGGGCGGTTCATTCGGCCGTGATATCGGCCCCGTTGAGATGAATCGTCCAGGAGACGACGGCCGTCTTCTCGATCATTTTCGAGACGGAGCAGTAGCGCTCCAGGCTCAGGCGTACGGCGTGGCGCACCTTCTCCGGGTCGAGCGGGCCTTCGAGGCGGTAGCGCAAAACGACCTCGGTAAACACGGCCGGCGGCCCTTCGGAGGCGCGCACGGCCTCCACGTCGGCGGCGAAGGCCGTGGGCTCCTGGCGCATCTTCTCCAGGATCGAGAGGATGTCGATGCCGCTGCACCCGGCCATCGCCATGGCGACCAGTTCCATGGGGCTTGCGCCCCGGCCCTCGCCGCCCGAGGCCGGGCCGGCGTCGATCTGCACGGCGGCGCCGCGCGCATTGCGGGCCTCGAAGCCGAAACGGCCGTGGGTATGCGTCAGGGATACGTTCATAGGGGTTCGTATGGTTAATCTTCCAGCCATGCCCGGAGCGCCCCCGAGAGCGTCCCGATGTGGGCTCCGCCGTCGCGGGCGGCCTCCAGGGTGTCGGTGAAGTGCTCGCCCCAGCCGGGGTAGTCCAACTCGTCCCAGAGCACGTTGTGCCACAGCCCCACGCACACCCCCCCGAAGCGGCGGCACCGCCCGAGCAGCTCGGCCGTCACGCGGCGGCGCGCCTCGCGGTCCAGGCCGCGCCGGTTGAACAGGGTCGCCTCCATGACCGCGAGCGGCATTTCCCACAAATCCAGCGGCTGGTCGCGGGCGAGGTCGTAGAGACGGAACGGCAGGCACGTGCCGTTCCGGAAGCCCTCGTGCTCGGCAAATCCCAGCGACGAGTCGATGCGGAAGCCGGCCGCCGCCTGAAGCCGTGGGGTCGCGGGGGCCTCCCAGCGCAGGTAATGCTGCCGGACGGCCTCGGGGGGGGCGCCGGCCGCCCGGGACAGGCGCGCCCGCTCCTCGGCCAGGTAGCCCGGGTGCGTGTGCGCGTAGAACGATGGATGCAGCCCCACCTCGAAGCCCTCTGCGGCCAGCGCCTGCATCCGGGCGCGCACCGCCGGCCCGAGCCGGTACGCCACGTCGTGGGGGCCGTGCGCGCCCGCCTTGAAGAAATACGTGCCCCGACCGCCGCGCGCCACGGTCTCGGCGGCCATGCGCCCGAGGGCCGAGCGGAACGGGTTCGGGTCGCGGCGCACGGCGGCGGCCAGCGCCCGGAGCCGCCCGGAGCCGCCCGGCGCCAGATGGCGCGTCAGCTCGCGGTAGAGCGTCCCCGGCCGCCACTTGTGCAGATAGTCGATGTCGTGCGTGGGGCAGAAGGCCCAGGCGGCGGCGCCCCACCGCCGCCGCCGCAGCGGCGCGCCGGCCTGCGCCAGCGCCGCCGCCAGCGCTTCGCGGCAGGCGTCCACGGGGGGGCGACGGGCGCAGTCCCAGGCGGCTTGGGCGCTCCCGGCGTAGGGGAAGCGCCCGTACACGTCGCGCGCCGGGGCGGCGTGCTCCTGCCAGCCGCTGAGCCAGCAAAACGCCGACGCTACGAAGTCGGGGGCCTCCCCGACCCAGAACGGCGCAGGCCACGCCTCGCCCTCGAAGTCGAAGGCCCGCCACGCCCCGGCGCCGAGCGGGCGGCGGCGCCCGAACGCCTCGGCGGCGGCGGGCGCATACGTCAGGCGCAGCAGGCCGGGCCGCTCGGGCGGCGCCTCGGGCCCATAGGCGAGCGCCGGCCCCTCCGAGGGCAGCGCCCCGACGGGGCGCACGCGCAAGCCAAGGGGCGCCAGCAGCGCCTCCAGGGCGTAGAGCGCCTTCGGACGCAGCGCCTCGGGGGCGCCCAGCAACAAGGGAAGGTCTACAGGCATAAAGGCGCAGGCAAAACCAGTGCAACATACGGCCGCCGCCCGGGCTACCGCCCGAACGCATCGCCGAAACGACCGCGAATGTCGGAGCTGGGCTGGCGCAGCCGCAACAAGTCGCGCAGCTTGCCGCTCTTGACGTGCAGATCGAAACTGTACGACTGGTACAGCCCGAACGGCGTCCAGTTGAAGGCCATCTCCCAGCACTCGAAGTCGCGGAAAAGCGCCAGCGTCGTCGTGACGAGTTCGCCTTCGCTGAAGTCGTAGCCGGAGCGCCCCTGCACCTTCCAGCGCGGCGTCAGGTTGAAGTCGAACGTCGAGTTGAGCACCGCGCGGGGGAACGAGCGGATGCCGGTGCGCGTCACCCCGAGCGAGAAGTCGAGGCCCAGCGACCACGGGATGCGAAAGTCGGCGCCGCCCAGCCCGGTAGGGTCGTAGGCCGCGCCGCCGGGGTACATGCCCGCGTTCATGCCGGGGCCAAGCATCGGGTCGCCGTAGCCGGGCGGGGCCGGGAACGCCGCTGAGCCGCGCAGCGGCGCCGTCGGGGCCGTAGCGCCCCGGCCGCCGCTGCGCAGCGACGTGCGCGCCGTCACGTCGAAGCGCGTCAGGCGCGCCGGGCGGAAGCGCCGCACGCTCAGGAGGTAGCGGTTCAGCAGCCGCCCCGTGGCCGCGTCCTGCGCATACGGCGAGAGGGCGCCGCGCAGCGAAAAGTCGAAGCGCTGCCCGATGTTGGTGCGCGCCCCGAACGTCAGTTCGCTCCAGCGCAGCGAGTCGGCGGCGAAGTTGTACGAGGCCCCGTAGTCCGCATTGAGCAATTGGAGCGTGCGGCGCTGCGCCGTCCCCGTGGTGTCCTCCGAGGCCGCCTTGGTCTCGAATACGTTGTCCACGCGGAACGAGGCGATGGCCTGCCGGGAGGGCACGCCTGCGTTCACGATGTTGTAGATCTCCGGCGCGCCCTGGGCGTTCACGTACTCGCGGGTGTAGCCCCAGAAGCCGCCCGTAAAGTCGGGCGCAAACGAGAGCGACGCGTTGGGCCGCACCGTATGCCGCAGCCCCTCGAAGCGCCCCACACGCAGGGGAAACATGCCGTAGAATGTCGTATTGGCCGAGAGCGCCGAAGAGAACTGCCGGAGCGCAAAGAAGCCGGGCACGTCCACGGTTTGCACGCGGTTGGCGGCCGAGTCGAAGAAGCGGCGCTGCGTGCGCGTGTGCCACTCCTCGTTGTAGCTCACGCTCACGCCCACGTTCATCCGGAACGTGCGGTTGATGACGGGCAGCCGGTTGACGTTGAACGAAGCCGAGACGGGCACGTTGTGGGTCGCGCGCAGGTCGAAGGGCGCTCGCAGGCCCGTGGCGCGCCGGTAGTCGGCCGGCGAGAACAGGGCGTCGTACCACGCGATGCCCGTCGCCTCGGGGTCGCCGCGCGCGATGAGCGTGTCGGCGGGCAGCGGGCTGAACGTGTACCGGTTCTGGAGCTGGCTGCTGTAGCTGAGCGAAACCAGCTCGTACCAGCGCGGCCGCCCGCCGCCGCCGCCGCGCGCGAAGGGAGTCACGGAGGCTTGCGAGAACGAGAGGTTCGGGAAGCTCAGCGTGGCCTCGCCCGTGGCCAGGATCTGGCGCTGGTTCAGGTCGAACGAGAGCGAGCGCCCGCCGCTCGGCCAGCGCTTGTTGTAGCGCACGCTCGACTCGACGGTCTGGCGCACCCGGTCGTTGTAGCTCTGCGAGACGGTGCGCAGGTAGCTCGACGAGGTCAGGTTGACGTTGCTGTTGAAGTTGGCCGTGGGGCTCAGCGTCTGGCTGTGGTTCCAGCGGATGGCCGCCGAGTTGACCGTCGTGCGGTCCGGGTCGCCGCGCTCGCCCCGGTGGCTGCGGCTATAGTCTACGTTCAGGATGCCGCTGTAGTGGTAGCGCCGGTTGTAGCGGTACTGCGGCCGCACCTGCCACGACCCGCGCGACCACAGTCCGCCCTGCAACTGCACGTCCATGTAGGGGCTGACGGCCCAGTACCAGCCCCAATCGCGCAGGAAAAAGCCGCGCTCGTCCTCGCCGTAGTTGGGCGGCAGCGGGCCGCTGCGCCGCCCCTCCCGGGCGGGCAGAAAGCCGAACGGCAGCCACAGAGGCGTCGGGATGTTGAACAGGAAAAGCTGGATCGGCCCCGTGTAGATCCACTCGCCCCCGCCGACGATCTTCATGCGGTCGGCGCGGAGCGTATAACTCGGGTCCTCGATGCAACTGCACGTGGTGTAGGCCCCGCCCTGGATGTAGAGCGTGCTGTCGGCGTCCACCTTGACGACGCCGCCCTTGATGAAGCCGTCCTCGACGCGCGTGCGCGCCTCGACGACGCGGCCGCGCTCGGTCTCCAGGTTGTAGGCCAGGCGCACCCCGGAAAACCGGCTCTCGCCCTGGCTGAACTGCGGCCGCCCGACCATGCCCGTATCGACGGGCAGCCCGCGCGCGCGCAGCTCGTTGAGGCCGAACAGGATGTCGATGGCGTGCGCCCCCAGCGAGGCGTCGCCGTAGACGACCTTGGCCTCGCGGTACAGCGTCGCCTCGTCGCTCTCGCCCTCTTTGCCCAAGCGGATGATGAGCGAGTCGGAGGAGGAGAACTCGACCGGCTTGTCCAGCCGCCCCTCGGCGCGCGGCGGCGCCTGCGCCGAGTCCGCCGGCGCCCCCGGAAGGGCGGCCTGCGCCGAATCGGCCGCCTGCGCACGGGCGGGAGCCGCCGCCGCGCACAGCAGCGCAAGCATGCACCCGGCGAAAACCGCCGCCTGCACCAGACTTCGGAGGAACGGTCGGAACAACGGCGTGTACCCGGCCCGCCGGGTCGGCGCCCGGCCGGGGCCGCACTATTTCGCGATTTCTACCGCGCTTACGGTAGCGACGCTGCGCTCGTCGAGGTACTGGAACACGAGGTGCGCCGCCCCGAGGATGCCGACCTCGTTGCCCAGCGTCTCGCGGATGATCTCCAGGCCCTCGCGGTGGCTCGGCATCACGTACTTCAGGATCGCCTTGCGGCACGGCTCCAGGATGAAATCCCCCGCCGCCGAGACGCCGCCGCCGATGACGAACTTACGGATGTCGAGCAGGTTGACGCACGCCGCCAGGCCGCAGGCCAGCTTCTGGCCCGCCCACCCGAGGATTTCCTGCGCCAGCTCGTCGCCCTGCGAGGCGGCCTCGTGCAGCATGCGCGGCGTCAGGTCGATCAGGTCGTCGCCCGCCCACTGGTGGACCAGGCTTTCCGGACGCGAGAGCAGCTTGTAGCGGGCGTAGCGCGAGAGGAAGCGCTGGCCCATGTACGCTTCGAGGGCGCCCGCAATGCCGTAGCGGTCCACCGGCCCCTCGAAGTCGATCGAGACGTGGCCGATCTCGCCGGCGGCGCCCGTTGTGCCCCGGAAGATCTTGTTCTCGTAGATGATCGCCCCGCCGACGCCGGTGCCGAGGGTAATCATGATGAAGGCGTCGTAGGGGCTGCCCGCGCCGTAGTGCGCCGAGCCCAGGCCCGCCAGGTTGGCGTCGTTCTCGACCAGAACCGGCAGGGCCCGGCCCAGCCGCCCCGAAAGCTCCGCGCGCAGATCGACGATTTCCCAGCCCGGCAGGTTCGGCGGGTAGTACACCACCGTGCGCTCCCAGTTGATCGCCCCCGGCGCGCCGATGCCGATGCCCGCGATGTCGTAGTCGGGCGCGCTGTTCCGCAAATCGTTGATGAGCCCGGCGATGCGGTCCAGCACGTGGCTCGGCCCGCCTTCGGCCTCGGTTTCGCGGCACTTCTCCAGCACGACGCCTTGGCCCCGGCGAACCAGCGCCGCCTTGATCATCGTCCCGCCCAAGTCTATGCCGATTGCATAGTCATGCATAGCTATACCCTTTACCCCATTGATTACCGGACGCTCCCTCTGACGCGACCGCCGTGTTCCCCTAGTCTCCCCAGCGCAGCAGCTAGTCTCCCCAGCGCAGCAGCGCCCCGCGCCGGCCCTGGGCGCCTTCGTCGGCGTTTTGCTTGCGGCGCGCCACACGGTACACCGTTTCGCCCGGCCGGCGCATGCCGTACTGCTCGCGCGCCGCCGCCTCGATGACCTCATCCTCCGACACCTCGGCCAGCTCGGCCTCCAGCGCGGCGATGCCGGCTTCGAGCGCCGCGTTCTCGGCGCGCGCCTGCGCCAGCTCCCGCCCCCACGCCAGGCGCCGCGCCAGGCTGTGGCTGTCGAAAAACGCGATCCACACGCCCACCGCCACGAGCAGCGCGCCGGCGGCCCACCACTTGCCGTGGCGCAGCCCGCCCAGCGCCGCCATGCGGCCTTCGATGCCCAGAAGCCTCATACCGGTCCTCACGAATGCCTTGCTCTCGCGCCGTCCGGAAAAACCCCGTCCGTTTGCGCCCGGCGCCGAGAGGGCCGGGCGCAAACGCGGGGGCGCCGCCTAGAACTTGAACGCGTCCAGGCCGGGATAAATTGCCGACTGGTCGAGCTCTTCTTCGATGCGCAGGAGCTGGTTGTACTTGGCCGTGCGGTCGCTGCGGCTGGCCGAGCCCGTCTTGATCTGGCCCGCGTTGGTCGCCACGGCCAGGTCGGCGATGGTGCTGTCCTCCGTCTCGCCCGAGCGATGGCTTACGATGGCCGTGTACTTGTTCTTGTGCGCCAGCTCGATAGCCTCCAGGGTCTCGGTCAGGGTGCCGATCTGGTTGACCTTGATGAGGATCGAGTTGGCGCAGCCCTGCTCGATGCCCTGTTGCAGGCGCTCGGTGTTCGTCACGAAGAGGTCGTCCCCGACGAGTTGCACCTTGTTGCCCACCGCCTCGGTCAGCATCCGCCAGCCGTCCCAGTCGTTCTCGGCCATGGCGTCCTCGATGGAGATGATCGGGTACTGGTTGACCCAGCTTTCCCAGTGGCGCACCATGTCCTCGGAGCTGCGCGGGCGGTCCGGGTCGCTCTTCCAGAAGACGTAGCTGCCGTTCTTGTACATCTCGCTCGTCGCCGGGTCGAGGGCGATCGAAATTTGCTCGCCCGCCTTGTAACCCGCCTTCTCGATGGCCTCCAGAATCAGCTCGATGGCTTCGTCGTTGGACTTCAGGTTAGGCGCAAAGCCGCCTTCGTCGCCGACGGCCGTGTTGTAGCCCTTAGCCTTGAGCACGCTCTTGAGGTGGTGGAACACCTCGGTGCCCATGCGCAGCGCCTCCGAAAACGACTCGGCGCCCACCGGCATCGCCATGAACTCCTGCATGTCCACGCTGTTGTCGGCGTGGCGGCCGCCGTTGAGGATGTTCATCATCGGCACCGGAAGCCGCCGCGCGTTCGTGCCGCCGATGTAGCGGTAGAGCGGCATCCCGAGCGACTCGGCCGCCGCGCGCGCCACCGCCATCGACACGCCGAGGATGGCGTTGGCGCCCAGCTTGCTCTTGTTGGGCGTCCCGTCCATGTCGATCATGTACTCGTCGATGTAGACCTGTTCGAGCACGCTGAAGCCGGCCAGCTCCGGCGCTATCGTCTCGTTCACGTTCTGCACCGCCTTGAGCACGCCCTTGCCCAGGTACTGCGCGTCGTCGCCGTCGCGCAGCTCGACCGCCTCGTGCTCGCCCGTGGAGGCGCCGCTCGGGACGGCCGCGCGCCCCGTGACGCCGTCGGTCGTGATGACGTCCACCTCGACGGTGGGGTTGCCGCGGCTGTCGAGCACCTGGCGTGCGACGATATCTTCGATATAAGACATGGAAGGAATAGGATGAGTGGTCGGGTTGCGAGGCCGGCAGATTCTGCCAGTTCGTCAAAATCGCCAACATTGCCAGCAATTACAAGGGGCGCCGGGGCGCCGGGGGCCACATTGGAAGCCGTTCCGCCCGTGAAGATTCGATAGGGGTCGGCCCGTCCCGGGGCTTTACCGCTAAAGCCGCCGGGGGCGCTTCCGCCGCTCCGGCGCATAACTTGTGCGGAACCCCGGCGCGCCGCCTTTGTTAGCCGCTTGTCCGCCCCCGGCGGCCTTACCGAAGCGCCCTCTGCTCTGCCCCCGATCCCTATGGAAGAAAGCGGCATCATCCGGGTGATGCCGGAGACCCTTGCCAACAAAATCGCCGCCGGCGAGGTCGTCCAGCGCCCCGCCTCGGTCGTCAAGGAGCTGGTCGAGAACGCCATCGACGCCGGCGCCCGCAGCATCACTATCCTGCTCAAAGCCGCCGGCAGCGACCTGATCAGCGTCATCGACGACGGCAGCGGCATGAGCCCGGCCGACGCCGCGCTCAGCTTCCAGCGCCACGCCACCAGCAAAATCACGAGCATCGACGACCTGGAGCATTTGCGCACGCTCGGCTTTCGGGGCGAGGCGCTGGCTTCCATCGGCGCCGTCAGCCGCGCCGAGCTGAAAACCAAGCGCCTGCACGACGCCCTCGGCACGCTCGTGCGCGTGGAAGGCGGCGCGCTCGTGGCGCAGGAGCCGTGCGCTACGGCCAACGGCACCTGCATCGCCGTGCGCAACCTGTTCTACAACGTCCCGGCGCGGCGCAACTTCCTCAAGGCCCCCACGACGGAGTACCGCCACATCCTGGAGACCTTTCAGTTCCTGGCGCTCTCGGCCCCCCGGCTTGCCTTCGAACTCGTCCACGACGATGCGGCGCAGCACCGCCTCGCCGCCTGGCCCGGCGTAGACTGGCTCGACGCGCTCGTCGGGCGCGTCGGCGAGCTGTTCGGGGAAGCCACGGCCGCCGCCCTCATCCCGGTGGAGGAAACCACCAGCTACCTGACCGTGCGCGGCGTCGTCGGGGCGGCGCGCCAGGCGCGCAAGTCGCGCGGCGAGCAGTTCCTCGTCGTCAACGACCGGTTCGTGCGCAACCGCTACCTCGACCACGCCGTGCTGAGCGGCTACGAGGAGATGCTGCCCGAGGGCGCCTACCCGTTCTACGCCCTGTTTCTCGACCTCGACCCGCGCCACGTGGACGTGAACGTGCACCCGACCAAGGCCGAGGTCAAGTTCGACGACGAGCGCGGCGTCTACGGCTTCATCCGCGCCGTCGTCCGCAAGGCGCTCGCAGGCGCGGGCCTGTCGCCCGCCTTCGACGCGCAGGCGCAGTCGTTCGCCTCGGCGGGCGGCCCGGCTTCGCACGGCGCTTCCGCTCGGCTCGGCGCCGCCGCCGACCTGAGCGGCGGGGGCTTCGGTGCGGCGTCGCCCTTCAGCAGCGCCGCGCCCTTCGGCGCCGCCGCGCACGGCGACTACGCCGAGGCTTCGCCGGCATGGGCCCCCGGCGGCGGGTCCGCCGGCGACTACCGGGCGCGGCCCGCCGCCGAGTCGGCCTCGCAATTGCCCTTGGGCGACCTCACGGCGCGCCTCTACGCGCCCGGCGCCCCCGAAAGCGGCCTCGTGCCCTCGGCCGCGCAGCCGCTCACCGACGCCGAGGCCGACGAAGCCGCCGACGATCCGTTGATGTGGCAGTTGCACTACCGCTTCATCCTCACGCAGATCCAGTCCGGCCTCGTCGTCGTCGATCAGAACGCCGCCCACGAGCGCATCCTGTACGAGCGCGCCCTGCAATCGCTCCAGAGCGGCTTCGGGCTTTCGCAGCAGCTCCTTTTCCCGACGACCATCGACCTGAGCCCCTCCGATCACGCCCTCCTGCAGGAGCTGATCCCCGATTTGCGCTCGCTCGGCTTCGACGTGGATTTGTTCAGCGGCCGCTCCGTCGTCGTGCGCGGCGTGCCGATGGACGTGCGCAACGGCGAGGAGCGTTCGATCCTGGAGGACCTGATGCACCAGTTCCGCCAGAACCGCGACGCGCTCCAACTCAAGGCGCAGGACAACCTCGCCAAGAGCATCGCGCGGCGCAGCGCCATCCAGCCGGGCAAAAAGCTTAGCAGCAAGGAGATGCGCGCCCTCATCGACCAGCTTTTCCTGTGCGCCATGCCGTACGCCTGCCCGTTCGGGCGCCCCACGCTCATCAAGATCCCGGTGGAAGAACTGGATCGCCGCTTCGGACACGGATGACCACCTCTTCTTTCCTCGATGCCGTGCGCGCGGCCCTGCTGCGCCTGGAGATCGCGCCCGACCAGCCGCTCGTGGCAGGCGTCAGCGGCGGCGTGGATTCGCGCGCGCTTTTGCATGCGCTCGTGCAGCTCGGCTGCCGCCCTGTCGTCGCCCACGTAAACTACGGGTTGCGCGGGGCGGCCTCCGACGAGGACGAGGCGTTCGTGCGCCGCCTCTGCGCCGAGGCCGGGCTGCCGTTGCACACGGCGCACCCGGACATGGCGGCGCTCCGGCAGGGTTCGCGCCTCTCGACGCAGGCGCTCGCCCGGCGCTGCCGCTACCGCTTCTTCGAGCGCGTGGCCCGCCGGGCGGGCGCCGGCGCCGTGGCCGTCGCCCACCACGCCGACGACCAGGCCGAGACCGTGCTGATCAACCTGTTCCGGGGCACGGGCATCCGGGGCCTTGCCGGCATGGCCGCCGCCCGGCCGCTCGGCAAATCCGGGGTGCGCGTGGTGCGCCCGCTGCTGGAGATCGGGCGCGCCCGGATCGCAGCCTTTGCCCAGGAAGAACGGCTCCTGTGGCGCGAGGATGCCGCCAACCACAGCCGCAAATACCGCCGCTCGGCGCTCCGCACCGAGATCATGCCGCTCGTGCAGGAGATCTTCGGCAGCGGCGTCTCGCTGGCGCTGGCGCGCGAGGCCGCCCTGACGGCCGAGGTCATCGAGTACGTGCTGGAGCCGCGCCTGAGCCTGCTGCTGGCGCAGTGCCTCCAGCCTGCCGCCGCCGGCGTCGCGCTCGACCTGAACGTCGCCGCCGCCTGGAGCGCCGCCGAACGCCGCCTCGTCTACCTCGAAGCAGCCAAGCTGCACCTGCCGCGCGCCCCCCGCACCTCGGCGTTTGCCCGCCGCCTCGAAGCGCTCACGCACGCCCAGACCGGCCGCCGCGCCTCGGGGCCGTGGGGCGCCGTCTGGCGCGACCGCGACCGCCTCGTGCTGCTGCCCCCGGCCTCCGAAGCCGCTCCCGGCGCCCCGGCGACGCTCGCGCCCGGCCTCCCCCTCGACGCGCCCGGCGGCGTCCTGCGCCTCGACCTCCTCCCCGAGCCGCCCACCGACCTCTCCGAAGGCGCCCCCTGGACGGCCTACTTCGACGCCGACCGCCTCGAACTGCCGCTCACGGTGCGCCGCTGGGCCCCCGGCGACCGCCTCCGGCCGCTCGGCATGACCGGACGCAAAAAAATCAGCGACCTGCTCACCGACGAGGGCCTGCCCACCTTCCGCCGCGACGATGCGCTCGTGGTGCTCTCGGGCAAAACCATCGTGTGGGTCCCCGGCGTGCGCATGGCCCACGCGCCGCGCGTGCGCCCGGAGACGCGCCGCGTCGCCCGCATCACGTTCGCGCCCCACGCCTGAGCCAAAAGCTCGGCGCCCCCTGTTCGGCCTGCCCCTGCGCGGCGTACCTTTAAGGCTTCACCCACCAGCCCCCGCGCCCATGACGCCTGCCCACACCTCCGCCGACGCCCCCGAGCCCGTGATGTGCCGCGACGAACGCTTCCGCGTTTACCTGGACGAACACGCCATCCGCGAGCGCGTGACGGAGCTTGGACGCCAGATCGCCGAGGACTACCGCCACCGCAAGCCCATCCTCATCGGCGTGCTCAACGGCGCCTTCATGTTCATCTCCGACCTCATGCGCTGCCTCGACATCGAGTGCGAGGTGGACTTCATGAAGCTTTCCTCCTACGGCGCGCAGAAGGTCTCCAGCGGCCTCGTCTACGACCTCAAGAAAATCGACGCCGACATCGCCAACCGCCACGTCATCGTCGTGGAGGACATCGTCGATACGGGCCTCTCGATGCAGTACATCCTGAACAAGCTCGCCGAGCATCACCCCGCCAGCCTCGCCGTCGCCACGTTCCTGCACAAGCACGAGGCCACGCGCGTCGAGGTGCCGCTCGACTACGTCGGCTTCCGCATCCCCAACCTGTTCGTCATCGGGTACGGCCTCGACTACGGGCAGCTCGGCCGCAACCTCCGCCACCTCTACATCCAGGACGACACCGACGCCTAAACCGCCCCCGGCAAGTCGCCGCCGGGCGGCCCGTCCTCCGGAAATAGCGGCGCCTCCTTGGGGTAGCACACGTAGGGCTTGACGACGAAGCACGAGAGCGCCGCGCGCGAGGAGGCGTCGAGCACCTCGGTGATGTCGCGGACGGCGCCCTGCCGGTCGAGGATGCGGATGCTCTGCTCGTCCAGCTCGTAGGCGGCGTGCCGCGAGCGGTCGCGGCGCAAGTAGTCGTCCGCGTCGGCGGCCGCCCCGAGGCCGGCGCTTTCCAGCCAGCGCCCCACCTGCTCGCGCCACCGCGCCATGTCGTCGGCGGTGGGTTCCTCGTCTAGGAACGTCACCCGGAAGAACCGGCGGTTGATGAAGCGGTCGGCCAGGTCGGCCAGCACCCGGTCGGCGCTGTGGCGCCACTGCTTGAGGCTGAAGAGCACGTCCGCATCGTCGAGCGCCGTGTACGCCTGCATCACCTCGGGGTCGGCGGCGTCGCGGGCGTGGAGGGTGCGCTCCAGGAAAAACCGCAACGGCGGCGAGCACCCTTCCACGAGCGCCGCGCGCCCCTCGGCAAAATGCCGCCGCACGCGCCGCAGCGTGGCATGCAGCAAGTGGTCGCCGGAGAGCACCGTTTTATGCAGGTACACCTGCCAGTACATCAGGCGCCGCGCGATGATGAAGTTCTCGGCGGCGTAGACGCCTTTGCTCTCGATGACCAGGCGCGCCTCCGGGCCGCCCTCCTCGGGGTGCACGCGCATCGTCTTGATGATGCGCTCCACGCCGACGCGCCCCTCCACGACGCCCGTGAAGAACGAATCGCGACGCAGGTAGTCGAGGCGGTCCATGTCGAGCTGGCTGGAGATCAGCTCGTGGAAGAACGGGCGCTCGTAGACGCCGTCGTACATGGCGATCGTCCGGTCGAGCGCGCCGCCGAAACGGGCGTTGAGCGCGGCGAGCAGGTGGCGGCTCATCTGCTCGTGGCGGAAGCCGGCGATGAGTTCCTTTTCGAGCGTGTGCGAGAACGGCCCGTGCCCGATGTCGTGCAGCAGGGCGGCCAGCAGCGCCGCGCGGTGCTCGTCGGGCGAGATCGGGGTGCCCTTGTCGCAGATCGTCGCAAGGGCCTCCTGCATGAGCGCCATCGCCCCAAGGGCATGCCCGAAGCGGGTGTGCTCGGCGCCGGGAAACACCAGGTGCCCGACGCCGAGCTGCCGGATGCGCCGCAGCCGCTGCACCTCCGGCGATTCGATGAGGGCCAGCACCAGCCCGCGCGGCGCCGCAATGAAGCCGTGTACGGGGTCCGAAAAAAGTTTGGTGCGGCTTTCCACAGCGGCGCAGGGAGGGCGTTGGCTCGCCCAAAATAGGCTATTCCCCTTGGGAAAGCATCGGCGGCTACTTCACGAGCAGGACGCTGCGCGAGAACGAGCGCCCGCCCGCCTCCAGCCGCACCACGTACAGACCGCTGCTCAGGCGGCTCCCGTCGATGACGGCTGTGTAGCGCCCTGCCATGCGCTCGCCCTCGACCAGGCGCTGCACCTCCCGGCCCAGGGCGTCGTAGAGCCGCAGGCGCACCCAAGCCGCCTCCGGCAGTTCGAACGGCGCCGTCGCGGACGGGTTGAACGGGTTCGGGTACGGCGCCGAGAGCGCGTAGGTCCGGGGCAGTTCCTGCGCCGACGCTCCGGCCGCCCCGAGGCGCACCTGCGTCGTCTTCAGGCCGCCTTCGTACACTATCGTTTCAGCAAAAAGGCCCGTCGCCCCTCGGAACGAGAGCGTTTCGCCGGCGCGCGCGCCGTCCACGGCCGGCGTCGTCGGGTCGTCGCCGTAGACGGCCGCCGTTTGCAGCACGCCCCCGATGCTCACGGCGACGCCGACGACCAGGCCCCCGGGCGTGACGATTTCCACCACGCCCTCGGGCGCTTCGCCTGCGACGAACTGCGCAAACGGCGAGGGCGCCGCCCCCAGGCGCGAGGCTTCGAGCCCCTCGGGGGCCGCCGCAAGCGCCTCCTTGGCCGCGCCCGGCTCCGGAAACGCAAAGCCGGGGGCCGCCGCCGAAAGGTTGACCCAGTAGCCGCGCCCCGGCTCTAGCTGCGCCAGGGTGTTGGCCGGCGCCGGGGCGCCGGGCGTAAAGCTGCGGTAGCCGCCGTCGAAGCCGAGGACGCTGCGGAGCGCGCCCGCCCCGACGAGCGCCGCAAAAGCCTGCGCGGTCGGCTGCGGCGCATCCTTCCAGTACGCGAGGAGGTTCCAGCCGGCGCGCAGGTTCAGCGAGAAGCCGGGCGGCGGCGGCGCGCCCTGGTAGGTCCAGACGCCGGGAGCCGAGGCGCGCACCCAGTAGCCGTAGCCCAGCCGCATGGCCGCGAGGCTGTTCTGCCCGGCGGGCGCCTCGGGGCGGTAGGTCTGGTAGCCGGCGTCGAAGCCGACCACGTAGCGGAGGGCGCCGCCGAGACTCGCGAACACATCGGCGGGGGCGTGCGAAAGCGGGTCGAGCACGAGGCCGTGCAGCGCCCACCCGGCCGGCTGCGCCTCCGAGCGCGTCCGCAGGCCCGCCGCCTCCGGAAGCCACCGGCTGACGTAGGCCGAAACCTGCCCTCCCATCCGCACGAAGTCGCCGCCGACGAACGCCGCCGAC